>JAEZEM010000316.1 GCA_023417745.1 Pseudomonadota bacterium | reverse complement strand
GGAAACCCCTTTTTTCAAAAAGGGGTTTCCTCCCCCGGGAATTCACGTCCCGTAAGGAGGATCGCGATGAGTGAAGCGTTTGACGCGCTGAAAGCGCGGGAGCAGGCGTCCGTCATGAGCACCTATGGCCGGTATCCGTTGGCCGTGGCCTCGGCCGGCGGTTGCCGTATGCGCGATCTCGACGGCCGCGAGTATGTGGACTTGCTGGCCGGCATCGCGGTGTGCAACCTGGGGCATTGTCATCCCGAGGTGGCCGACGTGGTGGCGCAAAAGGCCAGGGAACTCGTGCACGTGAGCAACGTGTTTTATCAGCGCGAGCAGGTCGAGCTGGCCGAGGCCCTCAAGGCCACCTGCCATATGGGCAAGGTGTTTTTTTGCAATTCCGGAGCCGAGGCCAACGAAGGGGCCATCAAGCTGGCCCGGCGCTATATGCGCACGGTGAAAAACCGCGACGCCTACGAGATCATCACCCTGACCAAGTCCTTCCATGGGCGCACGCTGGCGACCCTGACCGCCACCGGCCAGGACAAGATCAAGTTCGGTTTCGATCCGCTGCCCGAGGGCTTCACCACCGTCGAGGCCGGCGACATCGAGGCCTTGCGCGCGGCCGTGAGCGACAAGACGGCGGCGGTGCTCTTGGAGTGCATCCAGGGCGAGGGCGGCGTGAAGCCGTTTCCCCTGGAGTATCTGGAGGCGGTCCAGGCCCTTTGCCGCCAGCGCGACATCCTGTTCATGATCGACGAGGTGCAGACCGGCATGTGCCGCACCGGCAAGTTCTGGGCCTTCCAGAACTACGGCCTGACGCCCGACGTCTTCACCTGCTCCAAGGCCCTGGCCAACGGCCTGCCCATGGGCGCGGTGTTGGCCACGGACGACGTTGCGGCCGGGTTCGCTCCCGGTTCCCACGCCACGACCTTCGGCGGCGGGGCGCTGGTGTCGGCGGCGGCCTCCAAGACCATTGAGATCATGAACCGCGACAAGTTGGCCGAACGGGCGCAGCGCCTGGGCGATTTCGCCAAGGCCCTTTTCGCCGAGGTGGCCGAGCGCCGTCCCGGCAAGATCGCCGAGATTCGGGGCCTGGGGCTTATGCTCGGCATCGAGCTGACCTTCCCGGGCGCGGACGTCTGGAAGGCGCTTCTGGACAAGGGCTTCGTGTGCAACCTGACCCAGGACACGGTGCTGCGTCTGCTGCCGCCGCTGGTGATCGAGCAGGACGACTTGAAGGCCTTCGCCGAGGCCCTGGAGGCGATCCTGGCCTGAAACAGGCCGGGAACGGGCAGATGATTATTTTGCAAAATTAACAAAAAACCAAATATCGGCCGGCGGCGAAGCATTTTTTTCGTTGCCTGATCCGCCGCTCGTCCAGGAGGCAAACGTCTTCCGGGCGGGCGGCGGATTGTTGTTTTTAAACGTTTTTGTTAAGGATTTCAGAGCGCTTTTCATTCCTGCCCCCGGCCCTGGGGCATTGTCGGCCCAAGCGGTAACCCAACGGACTCCCTGTAAATTTCCCCTTTTTTTTCTTGTGATTTTTTCGTATAGAGTCAATCCCATGGCCCACCTGTGTCTAACCGATGTCAGTGTCCACTTCGGCGGGCTCCAAGCCCTTACGGAAGTGTCCTTCGATCTGCGTCCCGGCGAGATCGTGAGTCTCATTGGCCCCAACGGCGCCGGCAAGACGACGATATTTAACGTCATAACGGGCGTTTACAAGATTTCCGGCGGGTCCGTGGCCTACGACGGCCAGGCCATTTCCGGCCTGCGGCCCCACCATATCCTGGCCCGGGGCATTGCCCGCACGTTTCAGAACATCCGCCTGTTCACGGCCATGACGGCCCTGGAAAACGTCATGGTGGCGCGCCACTGCCGCACCCGGTCCGGGGTGGTCGGCTCGGTGCTGCGCACGGGGCGTCAGCGGGCCGAGGAACGGGCCGTGCGCGAGCGGGCCATGGCCGCCCTGGATTTCGTGGACCTGGCCGCCCATGCCGACGCCGTGGCCAAGAACCTGCCCTACGGCCTTCAGCGCCGCCTGGAGATCGCCCGGGCCTTGGGTTCCGACCCCACCACCATCCTGCTTGACGAGCCGGCCGCCGGACTCAATCCGTCCGAAAGCCGCGAACTCATGGAAATGATCCAGCGCATCGCCAAAACCGGCGTCAACGTGCTGCTGGTCGAGCACGACATGAGCGTGGTCATGAACGTGAGCCATCGGGTGGTGGTCCTGGACCATGGGGTGTGCATCTGCCAGGGCGCGCCGGCCGAGGTCCGATCCAATCCGGCCGTCATCGAGGCCTACCTGGGCTCCGAGGCCGATTAACGACGAGTTTTGGGAAACGATTACGGAAGAGCGTTAGAGAATGTTTGTCACGCTTGAGGCTTTTTGAAGCCTTGTCGCTGCGGTCGCGCGACAGGGCAAGCAGGCCGCGAAACGCCCGGGGAGGCCGCACGTCGCGGTCAGGCAGGGCGACACCATGAGAAAGGAGGTTTGCGGAACATGAGTGCGAAACGTGTCATCCTGGCCCTGGTTGCGGTGTGTCTGATGGCCGGCACGGCCACGGCCGCCACCCTGAAGATCGGCAGCTTAAGCCCGCTCACCGGCTCCTACGCCGCCGACGGCAACGACATCGCCAACGGGACCCGCGCCGCCATCGCGGCCATCGAGAAGGAAGGGGGCATCCCCGGCTTCGACAAGATCGAGCTTTTCGCCGAGGACAGCGCCTGCGATCCGCGCCAGGCCGTGGCCGCCGCCAACAAGCTGGTCAACGAGAAGGTCGTCGGCGTGGTCGGCGCCTACTGTTCCTCGGCCACCATCCCGGCCTCCGAAACCCTGGCCGAAGCCGACATTCCCATGCTGACCCCGGCCTCCACCTCGGAAAAAGTCACCGAGCGCGGCCTGCCCTACATGTTCCGCGTCTGCGGCCGTGACGACGACCAGTCCATCGCCGCCATGAAGTTCATCAAGGACGTGCTGGCCGCCAAGACCATCTTCATCGTCGACGACAAGACCACCTACTCTCAGGGGCTGGCCGACAATGTCGAGAAGCTGGCCAACAAGGAAGGCCTCAAGGTCATCGCCCATGACCACGTCAACCAGGGCGACAAGGACTTCTCGGCCGTGCTCACCAAGATCAAGGACGCCAAGCCCGACGTCCTGTACATGAGCCTGCAGAACTCCGCCTCCGGCGCGCTCATGCTCATCCAGGCCAAGCGTGCCGGCGTCACCGCCGCCATCATCGGCCAGGACGCCGTCTACCATCCCCAGCTCATGGAAATCGCCAAGGACGCCGCCGAGGGCATGTACCTGACCTTTGGCTACATCGACGAGGAAACCCCCTCCTACAAGAAGTTCCAGGCCGCCTACGAAAAGTTCGGCAAGCCCGGCGCCTATTCCGCCTATGCCTACGACGCCGCCTACTCGCTGCTCTCCGCCATCAAGGCCGCCAAGAGCACCGATCCGGCCAAGATCAAGGCCGAGCTGATCAAGGGCGAGACCCAGGGCGCTTCCAAGAAAATCAAGTTCCAGGCCAACGGCGAGTCCGGCTCCAACTACATCATCCGTGTGGTCAAGGACGGCAAGTTCGCCAATTTCTGGGACCCCCAGACCGGCAAAAAGTACTAGGCACGATCCTCAAGCAGCAAGGGGGAGGGCCGGCCCTCCCCCCAATGGCGGCCCCGACGCATGGACTATTTTTTCCAGCAGCTCATAAACGGACTGACCCTTGGCGGGGTCTACGCCCTGGTGGCCCTGGGCTACACCATGGTCTACGGCATCATCCAGCTCATCAATTTCGCCCATGGCGAGATCTTTGCCGCCGGCGGCTATCTCGGCGTCATCCTTTTAAGCTACATGGCCTCCCAAGGGCTCATGGACAGCCATCCCTGGTTCGGGCTGGCCTTTGCCCTGATCCTGGCCATGGGCTACTGCGCCATGCTGGCCATGGCCGTGGAAAAGGTCGCCTACAAGCCCCTGCGCCAATCCTCGCGCCTGTCCGTGCTGCTTTCGGCCCTGGGCATGTCGATCTTCCTGCAAAATGGCCTCATGCTCACCCAGGGCGTCTACGACAAAGCCTACCCCACGGAGTTCACCCACGGCGGCTTCGAGTGGCTGGGCGTGCGGGTGAGCTTCATGCAGATCGGCATCCTGGCCGTCACGGCCCTGCTTCTGGTGCTGCTCAACACCCTCGTTTTTAGGACCCGCATCGGCAAGGCCATGCGGGCCACGGCCCAGGACAAGGTCATGTCCGCCCTGGTCGGCATCCACTCCGACAAGGTCATCAGCACCACCTTCGCCATCGGCGCGGCCCTGGCCGCCGCCGCCGGCATCATGGTCGGCCTCTACTATGGCTCGGTGCGCTACGACATGGGCTTTGTCCCCGGCATCAAGGCCTTTGCCGCCGCCGTGCTCGGCGGCATCGGCAACATCACCGGAGCCATGATCGGCGGGCTGATCATCGGCATGGTGGAGATCCTGGCCGCCGCCTACATCCCGGCCGGCGGCGAGTACAAGGACGTCTTCGCCTTCGTCATCCTCATTGGGGTGCTCTATTTCATGCCCACGGGCATCATGGGAGAGAACGTCGATGACACGCGGGTCTAGGAAATCCTGGCAGTATTTCGGCCTGGGCCTGGCCTGGTTCTACCTGCTCCTGTGGCCGCTTCTGGGCATCCGCGACGGCGAGCTGCATTTCGCCGCCACCTTTGCCGTCTGGCTGCGGGTGGCCGTGGGCGCGACCATCTGCTTCGCGCTCTACCGCCTGGGCAAGGCCGGCCGTCTCGACGGGGTGCTCAGTCCCCTGGCCGCCGCCCGGGACGCCGTGGGCGACGCCCTGTCCCGCGCGCCGCGCTGGATGCTCCTCGCCCCGGTCATCGTCTTCGCCCTGGCCTTCCCCATGCTCACCAACCGCTATGCCCAGGACGTGGCGATAAACGTCCTGGTCTACATTTGCCTGGGCCTGGGACTCAACGTGGTCGTCGGGCTGTGCGGCCTGCTCGACCTGGGCTACATCGCCTTTTACGGCGTTGGGGCCTACACCTACGCGCTGCTCTCGGTGCACTATGCCGTGCCGTTCTGGGTCTGCCTGCCCATCTGCGCCACCTTTGCCGCCGTGGCCGGCTGCTTCATCGGCTACCCCACGCTGCGGATGCGCGGCGACTATCTGGCCATCGTGACGCTCGGGTTCGGCGAAATCGTGCGCATCGTCATCAACAACTGGATGGCCTTAACCGGCGGCCCCAACGGCATCCTGGGCATCAAGTCCCCGGGCATCTACCTCCCGCAGTTCGTGGACGGCTCCTTTTCGTTTGAGTACCTGCTGCTGCGAAAGCTCGAATACCTCTATTACGTCATCCTCGCCCTGGCCGCGTTTACCATCGTGGCCGTGCACCGCATCAACTTCTCGCGCATCGGCCGGGCCTTCGAGGCCATCCGCGAGGACGAGACCGCGGCCGAACTCATGGGCGTGGACACCTTTCGGTTCAAGCTGCTGGCCTACGCCCTGGGCGCGGTCTTCGGCGGCCTGGCCGGGGCCTTTTTCGCCGCCCGGATGCGCTTTGTCAGCCCCGAGAGCTTCACCTTCATCGAGTCGGCCATGGTGCTGGCCATGGTGGTGCTTGGCG
>JAEZEM010000196.1 GCA_023417745.1 Pseudomonadota bacterium | reverse complement strand
CTTTTTCCCGAATGAGCGCGGCTACGTTTTCGAGCACCGAAGACAGATCGAAATCGGTCCGCTCGATGGCGAGCTTGCCGGCCTCGATTTTCGAGAAATCCAGGATGTCGTTGATGATGCCGAGCAGATGCTGGCTGGCCTGCTGGATCTTGCCCATGTAGTCGCGCTGGCGGGGAGTCAGCTCGGTGGTCAGCGCCAGGTGGGACATGCCCACGATGGCGTTCATGGGGGTGCGGATTTCGTGGCTCATGTTGGCCAGGAAGTCGGACTTGAGCAGGGTGGCCTCCACGGCGGCCTCCTTGGCCGCGGCCAGGGCCCGCTCCACGGCTTTTTGCTCGCTGATGTCCACGAAAGTGCCGACCAGGCCGCCGGGGCTGCCGTCGGCCCGGCGAAAGCCCGAAACGTAGTAGAGGGTTTCGTGCATGCCCCCGTCGGCAAAGGGGATGCGCATTTCCCGGCGCACCGAGCCGCCGGCGGCGATGGCCTCCTCGTCCTCGCGCTGGTAGGTCTGCCGGTCCGCCTCGGGCAGGTAGTCGAGGTCCAGGACGCGTTTGCCGACAAGCTCCTCGCGCCGCACGCCAAAGGTTTCCTCGTAGGCCCGGTTGAAGCCCAGAAAGCGCGTGTCCGCGCCCTTGTAGAAGACGGGATTGGGGATGGTGTCCAGGAGCACCTGCTGGAAGGCGTTCTGGTCGGCCAGGGCCTGTTGGACCCGGACGCGCTCGCCGATGTCCAGGGCCAGTTTCAGCGCCAGGGCCAGTTCGGCTCGGGCCTTGTCCAGGTAGCGCTGGTCGGCCTCGGACAGTTCCCGCAACAGGCCGATCTCCAGCGCCCCCACGGCCGACTGGCCGTCGCCCAAGGGCAGCAGCCGGATTTCCGTCAGCCCGGCCGCGCCGCCGGCCAGGGCGACGCTGGCCGTTTCGGGCAGGTCGCGCAGGGAAAAGGGCCGGCCCGAGGCGATGACGTCGTCGACCAGGGGGCGGCAGGTTTCGGGAACGTCGTCGCCAGACGGCCGGTCGCCGCCGAAGCGGGCCAGGACCTGGGCGGAGGAGGCGCGGCAACGGACATGGACGGCGGCGTAGGGCAGGGACAAAAACCGGACCAGCTCGCCCAGGGCCATGGCCGCCAGCCGGTTGGGGTCGAATTCGTTTTTAAGCGAAGCGGCGAAATGCGTGAGCCCCGCCTCCAGACGCAGCTGGGATTCCATCTGCGCGAGCAACCGTTTGTATTCGCTGACGTCTTCCTGCAAGCCCACGTAGCCGAGGTGGTTGCCCCTGTCGTCGTTTACCGGCGAGATGGCCACCCGCGCATGGTAATGGGAGCCGTCCTTGCGCCGGTTGACGAATTCGCCGCTCCAGGGCTGGCCGGCGCGCAAGGCTCGGTGCATCTCGTCGTAGACTTCCCGGGGAGTCGCGCCGCTGGCCAGGATGTTGGGATCACGCCGTTTGACCTCGGCCAGGCTGTACTGGGTCACCCGCTCGAACTGGGGGTTGACCCAGCGGATGCGGGTCTTGCGGTCGGTGACGACCACGGCCAGGGGACTGACCTCCATGGCCACGCCGAGGGTTCGGAACCGGGCCGCCGCCCTGGCCCGGCGTTGGCGCACCCGGTCCAGGGCCACCAGCGTCAGACAGACCAGAAGCGCCCCGGCGGCGGCCGAGCCGGCCGTGAGCAGGCGGTCGGCCGGGGGGAACCACAGGGCGGTGTCCTGAAGCACCACCAAGGTCCAGGCTCCGCCGGGATCGTCCCAATCCACGGCCAGGGTGGTCAACCGCCAATCGCCGCCGTCGACGGCGGCGGTGTCCTGTCCGGGCGAAAACGGGAGCAGGGCCGGCCGGCTGTCTTTGAAGACGTCGCCGAATCGGCCCGTGTCGCGGATGGCGACCAGCCGGTCCTCGTCGACCGGAGGGGCGGCGGAGTAGAGCCACTCGGGCCTTGTGGCGGCAAAAACCACCCCTTGGGGCGAGAGCAACGCGGCCTGGCTGCCGGAAGCGGCCAGGAGACCGTCGAGGAAGGTCGCGCCGATCTTGGTCATGATGACGCCGATCACCGGGGAAGCGGGCAGGGCGTCGTTGCGGACCGGGGCGGCGTAGTAGAGGCCGCGCTCCTGGGACTGCTTGCCTACGGCGGCGTAGATGTTGGGCCGGCCGGCCATGGCCTGCCGGAAGTAGGGGCGAAAGGCGACGTTGAGGCCTTCGGAGGTGGTTCCCTCGGTGTCGTGGATGCGGACGAGGCCATTTGCCTCGATGAGATAGGTGCCTTCGGCCGCGTATTGGCGGCGCAGGGGATCAAGGACGTTGTGCAGCTCGCTGCGGTCGCTTTCGGTCAGGGGCGTGCCGCGAACGGCGAGTTTCACGGTGGGCTGGATCAGGCCGAGCAGGCTGGTCGCGCCGATGAGCTGACTATTGATGGTCTTGTCGATAAGCGCGAAATGCAGGCGTTTGGCCGACTCTTGCAGGGTGTGACGATGTTCGTCAAAGATGATGGATTGCGCGGTTTGCAGGCTGACAAAGGCCGCGGCCAGCGGCAAGAGCAGACAGGCTGACAGAATGGTCAATCGGCGAAGGGGCAGCGTCATGGAGAACCTTTGGATGGCGTGAATGGAGCAATCTATACACTATTTGCCGTGAATAGCGCCAGGCGTCAAATCAAAAAGGGAAACGCACAAGATGGCGACCCGTCTCGAAGCAGCGCTGTCGGAAGCGAAATCGCTCTGGACGTCAATTGCTTTGGCCCGGCGCCGTTTGCCTGGCGGGCCGGCTTTGGACTCGTCGCCGGTGTCGTCGTCACGGATTCTGGGCCTGGGTCAGGGCGGCTCTGTTCCGCTTGTTACGGGACCAAGCGGCTTGCGCCATTGGCCAGTGGGAAGTGTCCTTATTGTTTCTTAGTGAATGGTTGTCATCGAATCTAGTGAAAAAAGTGTTGTGTCGTTGCTCCTTTTTGAAAAATATCGTACCCAATATGACATGGTGCGTTTGGTGGTCGCTATGGTGGGGTTGCTGCACAACAAGCACAGGTGAAATATGCGATTGGGGTTGCAATCCAAGCTGCTGTTGCCGACAATTCTGTCTATTGTGGCCAGTATGGCCTTGGCCGGCCTTTTTTCCTATCGCAAGGCTTCGGATGAACTCTGGAAGGAGCTCATTGCCTCTTCCCAGCATATTGCCGACACCGTGTGCAAGGGCCTGAACATCTACACGGAAGACATCAAAAATGTGCTCGTCATGCAGAGCCGCAGTGAGTCCGTCACGGGATATGTCGCCGCCCCGGCCAAGGACGGAACCACGCAGCAAAGGGCTCTGGCCGCTCTCAAAGAGCTGCTGGCCTTCGACGACTCCATCGACGCCGGCTTCATCCTCGACGACAAGGGCGGCGTGCTGTTGTCCACCGACTCCGGCATCACCGGCAGCTACGCCGACCGAGGCTATTTCCAGCAGGCGATCAAGGGCGAGACGAACTGTTCCGAACCGCTTCTCAGCCGCTCCACAGGCAAGCCGGTGTTTCTGACGGCCGCGCCCGTGGCTGTTGGCGGCCGACCGGCCGGGGTCTTGGTCGTTCGGGTCAATCTGGCCAAATTCTCCGAGGACATGGTTGCCCCGGTCAAGGTGGGGCAAAACGGCTACGCCTATATCGTGGACAAGACCGGTGTGGTTTTCAGTCACCCGGACGCCGCCCGCATCCTCAAATCCAGTGCGGCCGAGTTCGAGTGGGGTCGAAAGATGTTGTCCATGGCCCGCGGGGTGGTCGAGTACCAGATGGACGGCCTGACCAAGGCCGCCGTATTCACCCGCGACAAAGGCACCGGCTGGACCGTGGCCGTCACCGTCAACGCCGACGACATCGCCCGCTCCAGCCAGGCCGTGCGCGACGCCACCCTGCTTTTCGGCGGCGCGGGCACCCTGGTCGTGTGCGCGCTCATCGTCTGGGTCACCCGCAAGATCGTGGCCGATCTGGCCCGGTGCGTGTCCTTTGCCGGCGCGGTGGCCGAAGGCGAGCTTAGGCGCACGCTGTCCCTGGCGCGGCGCGACGAACTGGGAGCCTTGTCCGACTCCCTGGACGCCATGGTGGTCAAGCTGCGGGCCATGATCGAGACGGCCACGGCCAAGACCCGGGAGGCCGAGGAACAAACCGAGATCGCCCGCCAGGCCACGGCCCGGGCCGACGAAGCCCGGACCCGGGCCGAACAGGCCAAGCGCGAGGGCATGTTGGCCGCCG
>JAEZEM010000164.1 GCA_023417745.1 Pseudomonadota bacterium | reverse complement strand
GCGGCGGCCGCCCATGCTGGCGCACCAGGGCGTCCACGTCGTTTTTCACGCGCTGGCGCAATTCGGCCGCGACTTTTTTGCCGTCAATAAGCAGCATGGCGAAATCTCCTTGAAAGGTCGGAAGCGGTATCGGTGTCGCTCTCCGAAGATGCTTAGCCGGTTCAGGGGGCCGCCGTCCACCGCCATGCAGCGTCTGGCGGGACCGCCAGGATGGCAACCCCTTGGCGTGTTGGCCGGTTCCTCAGGGCTGGGACGACAGCAGGCGCTGGCGCAGAAAGGCCAGGGTCTGCTGCTGGGCGTTTTCCGCATCCGGTCCTTTGAAGCCATGCCCTGCCCCGGGGAGCACGACCAACTCGGCCGGCTGGCCGAGCTGCCGTCCCAGGGCGACCAGGGCTTGACCCTGCTCCAGGGGAACGACGCCGTCGGCGTCGCCGTGCAAGGCCAGCAGCGGCGGCAAATGCGTGATGGAATCCCGCAGCGTGTCTGGAACCCCGCCGTAAAAGACCACGAGGGCCGCGACCCGTGCGTCCTGGCTGGCGGCGGCGGTGGCCAGGAAACCGCCCTGGGAAAAGCCGAGCAGACCGACCGAACCCGAGCACTGCGGTCGGGCCAGGGCCGCGTCGACGACGGCGCGCACCAGCAAGGACCAAGCCTTGAGGCGTCTGGCGAAAAACGCCTGCCGGACCGTTTTCTCCTCGGCGTTGGCCTGTTCTTTGTCCGCGCCAAGGTAATAGGACAGGAGGTAGGCGTCCATCCCGGCTCTGGCGATGGCCTGGGCAAACTGCTCGTAGTACCCTTGGAAGCGGTCAAGCCCCCCGCGGCCGTGGAGAAGAATCACGGCGGGGCGTTTGTCTGCTCCCGGAGCTGAAAAAAGTCGCGCTTCGACCGGCTGTTCGGGGGTGGCGACCATCACGGAGCGAACGGCGACGTCGGCGCACAGGGCCTGTCGTGGGGCAAGCAATGGTAACAGAAGAACGATAGCCAGGAAGGTTGCGCGTATGTTCATGGGCGGGCTGGTCCGTTGCGGCGTGGCTGGCAGGGGCTGTCCGGATCGCGTCCGCGATGCCCCGTCTGCCGCGCGGCCGGCTGCGTCAAGAGGATTTCGTGGCTCGCGGGCAGGGCCGGGGTTTGCTGGTTGCGGGTCCGGAGAGGCGTGGCCCCTCCGGACCCCGTGAGGGGAAATCCCCAGGGCGTCTTATTCTTCGTCGCCTTCGGGCTCTTCTTCGTACCACTGGCCGGCCATGACCGGGCCGTAGTAGATGGCCATGTCTTCCAGCTCTTCTTCGATGCGCAGCAGCTGGTTGTACTTGGCCAGGCGGTCGGAGCGGCACAGCGAGCCGGTCTTGATCTGGCCGGCGTTGACGGCCACGGCCAGGTCGGCGATGAAGCTGTCTTCGGTCTCGCCCGAGCGATGGGAGACCACCGTGGTGTAGGCGGCCTGTTTGGCCATCTCGATGGTGTCCAGGGTCTCGGTGACGGTGCCGATCTGGTTGAGCTTGATGAGGATGGAGTTGGCCACGCCCTGGTCGATGCCTTCAGCCAGGATGTCGGGGTTGGTGACGAAGATGTCATCGCCGACAAGCTGGATGCGTTCGCCCAGGTTCAGCGTCAGGGTCTTCCAGCCGGGCCAGTCGGACTCGGCCAGGCCGTCCTCGATGGAGATCAGCGGATAGCGCTCGACGAAGCCGCCCAGGTACTCGGCCATTTCGGTCGAGGACAGGGAGAGGTTTTCGCCGGTGAGCACGTATTTGCCGTTTTTATAGAATTCCGAGGCGGCGGCGTCGATGGCCAGGGAGATTTCGGAGCCCGGGCGGTAGCCGGATTCCTCGATGGCTTTGATGATGTACTTAAACGCCTCGTCGTGGCTCTTGAGGTTGGGGGCAAATCCGCCCTCGTCGCCCACGGCGGTCATGTGGCCGTCGGCGGCCAGGATCTGTTTGAGGGTGTGGAAGGTCTCGGCGCCCATGCGCAGGGCGTCGGCGAAGGTGCGCGCGCCAAGCGGAATGATCATGAACTCCTGGATGTCCAGGTTGTTGGGAGCGTGCGCGCCGCCGTTGATGATGTTCATCATGGGCACGGGCAGCACCTTGGAGTTGATGCCGCCGATGTACTGGTACAGCGGCATGCCCAGGAAATTGGAGGCGGCCCGGCACACGGCCATGGACACGCCGAGGATGGCGTTGGCGCCCAGGCGCGATTTGTTTTCGGTGCCGTCGGTATCGATCATGAGGTTGTCGATAGCCACCTGCTGCAGGGCGTCCATGCCGATGACGGTGTCGGCCAGTTCGCCCTGGACGTTCTCCACGGCCTTGGTGACGCCCTTGCCGCCGTAGCGGGAGGCGTCCTGGTCGCGCATTTCCAGGGCTTCGCGGGAGCCGGTGGACGCGCCAGAGGGCACGGCGGCCCGGCCGGACGCGCCGGATTCCAGGGTGACCTCCACCTCGACGGTGGGATTGCCGCGCGAATCGAGGATTTCCCTGGCCCAAACGGCCGCTATGGTGCTCATGATGGTCTCCTTGAAAGTATGGGGTTTGGCGTTTTGTGCGTGGAAGGCGGGCCGCGTGGCCCGACAC
>JAEZEM010000129.1 GCA_023417745.1 Pseudomonadota bacterium | reverse complement strand
TCTACGGCGAGGGCAAGACGCCTGAACAGGTGGGCGAAATATTCGTCCGCATGCGCGAGCACACAAACGTCCTGGCCACCCGCGTTTCGCCCGAGATGGCCGCACATGTGCAATCCGTCTGTCCGGAGGTCCGGCACAACCCCCTTGGGCGCACCTTGGCCTATGTCCGAGGCGATATCGCTTACCGGGCGGGGGAGATCGGCATCATTACCGCCGGAACCTCCGACCTCCCGGTGGCCGAAGAAGCGCGCGTAACCTGTGAGATGCTCGGCAGTCGGGCCTTTGTCATCTCCGATGTGGGCGTGGCCGGCATCCACCGGCTCCTGGGCAAGCTCGACGAGCTTCGCAAGGCCCGGGTGCTCGTCGTGGTGGCCGGCATGGAAGGAGCGCTGGCCAGCGTCATTGGCGGGCTGCTGTCCCAGCCCATCGTGGCGGTGCCCACCTCGGTGGGCTACGGCGCGTGCTTTTCAGGACTCTCCGCGCTGCTTGGCATGCTCACTTCCTGCGCCAGCGGCGTGACGGCGGTCAACATCGACAACGGTTTCGGCGCGGCCTGCGCGGCCTGCAAGATCAACAACCTCTTCCCGAACTGACGACGCCGCCGCTTGACGCGGACGGCCCGGCCCGGGGGTCGAAGCCTGCGTAGCGGTCTAGGGTTTCTTGGACCGTTCCGCCCTGAAGTTCACGCCGCCCTGGCGCCCTCGGCTTTCTGCTTTTCCCTGACCTAAGCCGACGATCTGTAGCCGTACCGCCCATCTCCCTGCTTCAATCCACGCCCCCGCGCAGGGGGCGACGCTTCTGCGACAGCGCCCGGGCCGCCGGCGCGAAGCTTCAATCCACGCCCCCGCGCAGAGGGCGACTCATTGTCAGGGCCGAGCGACGAGCCCCCGTAGCGCTTCAATCCACGCCCCCGCGCAGGGGGCGACTGGCCCTGGCGGTGGCTACACCATTGGGAAGCAAGATTAATGCTGCAAAGGTAGTGTCCAGGAAAACCCTGGGCAAATCCATGATGTCGAACTGGCCGGACGCATCCGGGCCGCCCGCGAAAGCTTTGCACAGGACGTGGAAACGGCCGCGACCAAACGCAACAAATACCCCCGTCGAGGAATGCGGGGGACACGTTGTCCCTCTCTCACGTAACTTTCTTCTGGAAACTGTCTCATCTTTCATCTATCGTCAAAAAATCTCAATAAAGTTCCAACCTCGAAAAGCAGCTGCCGTCCTGTGAAAGCCTTTTAGTTGAAGCGTCGGTTCCTGGAGTTCCTGACGTCATCAACCTCAAACCAAAGGTAACCCAGTGAAATGCCGTGCTTTAAGCTTTCTTATATTCCTCCTGGGCGGATGCTGTGCGGCCAAGCCTGGGCAGCATGTTTGATCACAACGCCGCAGTTAAACACAAATCCAAATTTTGACGTCGTCCTCACCCGGACGACGCCTGTTCTCTCTTTCAAAAACGCCACAGGAGGACAGGGAAAACGCGTCTATGAGATTCAGGTCGCGCGGAACAAGGATTTTACAATCGACCTTGCCACGTTTTCTTTGCAGGAAAACCCCGAGGGAGTGACGGCGCTGCCCATCCCGACAGAGAAAGCACTGGCGGACAAGACCCGCTGGTATTGGCGGGTGCACGCCGTGGATGAGACCGGCGCACAAGGATCATGGGCCACGAGCCGTTTTTCCGTGGACGTCGCCAGCGACAAAGCCTTCATGGGCCTGACCCGGGCCGTGCCCGTCAGCGTCAAGGTCTCCAGCGGCTCCGACCCCAAAAACCTCACCGACTACAGCGATCAGGGGCTGGCCACCCCGTGGCGGGCCACGCCTCCCGGATCGGACACGGAACGCAGTTCCACCCGGAAATCAAAGTCCCCTACAACCAAGCCGAGAGCGTGTTGCGGCATTTCCTTGAGGCTGCCCTGGCCCAGGCGAAATAACGCGGTCCTTCATGCAACGGCATCCGTCGCCAACCCAAAGGAGTCCCATGCCTGCTCCATCGCGTAAAACCATCGGCGTCTGGACCCTGACGCTTATGACCGTGGCCGCTGTCGTTAGCCTGCGCGGTCTGCCCATGATGGCCAAGGAAGGTCTGTCCATGATCTTCTACATCCTGTTCTCTGCCATCTTTTTTCTGCTGCCGGCGTCCATGGTGGCCGCCGAACTGGGTGGGGCCTTTAGCGACCAGGGCGGCGGGGTCTACACCTGGGTCAAGGCGGCCTACGGCTCGCGCTGGGGCTTCACGGCCATCTGGCTGCAATGGATTCAAAACGTCGTCTGGTACCCCACGGTGCTCGGCTTTGCAGCCGGCGCCCTGGCTTATGCCTTCATGGACCCGTCGCTGGCGTCCAACGGCTATTATACCGGGGCTGTCATCCTGCTGTGTTACTGGGCCGCGACCGCCGTCACCCTGGCCGGCTCCACTTTCGCCAATTCGGTGACCAAGTACGGTGTACTGCTCGGCACGGTGCTGCCGGGCGTGTTCATGATCGTCCTTGGCCTTTTATGGGTGGACCAGGGCAACGCCCTGCAGTTTTTGCACGCAACCCCGGCGGCCCTGGGCCAGGGGAGCGCCCAGGCCCTGCCCCACGCCCGGTTTTTCCCCCAATTAAACGGCCTTGGCAGCGTGGCCTTCCTGGCCGGCATCATCCTGCTTTTCGCCGGAGTGGAAGTCCACGCTGTCCACGCCAACGAGATGGAAAATCCGCCTAAGCAGTTCCCGGAAAGCCTTTTCCTGGCGGCGGGCATCATCCTGGCCCTGTTCACCCTGGGTTCCCTGGCCGTGGCGGCCGTGATTCCGGCCGAAGAAATCAGCCTGACAGCCGGCCTCATGCAGGCCTTCAAGCTGCTGCTGGAAAAATTCGGCATGGGCTTTCTCACCCCGGTCATGGGCTTTCTCGCCGCGTTCGGGGCCATCGGCGGGGTCATGAGCTGGGTCGGCGGCCCGAGCCGGGGCCTTTTGGAGACGGCCAAGAGCGGCGAACTGCCGCCTTTCATGGCCAAGACCAACGCCAAGGGCATGCAGGTCAACATCCTGCTCATCCAGGCGGTCATCGTCAGCCTTCTCGCCTCGCTCTACTTTATCATGGACAACGTGAGCACGGCCTTTTTCGTGCTCTCGGCCATGACCGTGTCCCTGTATCTGGTCATGTACATCCTTATGTACCTCGCGGCCATCAAGCTGCGGTACACGCGCCCGGACCTGCCGCGTTCCTACAAGGTGCCCGGCGGAACCCTCGGCATGGGGCTGGTGGCGGGAGTGGGACTTCTTGGCGTGTCTTTCTCCTTACTGGTGAGCTTTTTCCCGCCGACCAACCTGCCGGTGGGCAATCCCGCTTTGTACGTGGGCTTGGTGGCCGCCGGGCTTATTGTCTTCGTGGGACTCCCGCTGCTTATTAACGCCAACAAGAAAGCCGCCTGGAACACCAACGCCGCCAAGGCTCGGCCCAAACAGCCCAGTCCCGCGACACCCAAGACAAAAGGAGCGAAATAATGGCCCTGCACCAGAAAGACAGCGTCCGCGACGATCTGATGGACGACGTGTACGCCTCCGCCGATCTTGGCATTGCCATCCCCAAGTACCGTTTTCCCCAGCAGGAACAACGCCCGCGCGACATCTATCAGATCGTGCACGACGAACTCATGCTGGACGGCAACTCGCGCCAGAATCTGGCCACCTTCTGCCAGACCTGGCTGGAACCCGAGATCGCCAAGCTCATGGACGAGTGCTTGGACAAGAACATGATCGACAAGGACGAGTATCCGCAGACGGCCGAGATCGAGGCCCGCTGCGTCCATATGCTGGCCGACCTCTGGAATTCGCCCGAGGCGGCCAATACGCTCGGCTGCTCCACCACCGGCTCCAGCGAAGCGGCCATGCTGGGCGGGCTGGCCATGAAATGGCGCTGGCGGCAGCGCATGCAGGCCGCGGGCAAGCCCGTGGACAAACCCAACATGGTCTGCGGCCCGGTGCAGGTCTGCTGTCACAAGTTCGCCCGCTACTGGGACGTGGAACTGCGTGAAATCCCCATGGAACAGGGCCGCCTGATCATGTCGCCCGAAGAGGCCGTGGCCCGGTGCGACGAAAACACCATCGGCGTGGTCCCCACCCTGGGCGTGACCTTCACCTGCCAGTACGAACCCGTGGCCGAAGTCTGCGCCGCCCTGGACGCGTTGCAAGCCCAAACCGGCCTGGACGTCCCGGTGCACGTCGACGCCGCCAGCGGCGGTTTTCTGGCTCCCTTCGTCGAGCCTGACCTAGCCTGGGACTTTCGCTTAAAGCGCGTCAAGTCCATCAACGCCTCCGGGCACAAGTTCGGCCTGGCCCCGCTGGGCGTTGGCTGGGTGGTATGGCGCGAAGCGGCCGAGCTGCCCGAGGATCTGATATTCCAGGTCAATTACCTGGGCGGCAACATGCCCACCTTTGCGCTCAATTTCTCGCGTCCCGGCGGCCAGATCATCGCCCAATACTACAATTTCCTGCGCCTTGGTCGCGAGGGGTACCGCAAGGTCCAGCAGGCCTGCTATGACACGGCCGCCTATCTTGGCGAGGAACTGGGGAAGATGGGGCCGTTTACGGTCATCTACGACGGACGGGGCGGCATCCCGGCCGTATCTTGGAGTCTGGCCGAAGGGGTCAAGCACAACTTTACCCTGTACGATCTGTCCGACCGTCTGCGCTCTCGTGGCTGGCAGGCGCCGGCCTATTCCATGCCGGCCAACCGCCAGGACCTGGTGGTCATGCGCGCCCTGGTGCGCCACGGCTTCAGCCGCGACCTGGCCGATCTGCTGGTGGCCGACCTGGAACGCTGCCTGGCCTACTTCGAGAAAAACCCTGTGACCCATCCCCTGGATCGCGCGGAAGCCGGCGGCTACAGCCACGCATAGTTGTGCGAGCAGGAGAAGACAAAGAGGAAGAGTGCCTCCGGCGGCCGGGGGGATGATCCCCCCGGACCCCTGCAACGGAAGAAGTTTTTCAGGGGGATGAGACGCCTTGGATACAAACAGGACATTCCGGTTCCTGGGAACGCAGACAAGGTCTGCTCTCCTTTAAACCTGATTGCAGCATACAACGCAGTCGCGGGTTGCTTCGGCAATCCGCGACCGCGTTCAGACCAGGGAGAAGCCATGCCCCGTTTACGGTTCGCCGCCCTCTGCTTCGCCATGGCCTGCCTTGCCGCCGGGGTCGTCGGGCCGGCCTTTGCCGCCTCGGTCGCCATGTACGGCGATTTTCGCGTCCAAAGCACGTTTTTTGCCAATCAAAATTACACCGGCTGGAACGCCACCGGAACCCAGACCGAAGACCGGCTCAACATCTGGCAGCGGCTGCGGCTCCATGCCGATTTCACGGCCAACGAGAACCTGTCCTTTCGGCTCGGCCTGTGGATCAACAACCAGACCTGGGGGCACGGCGAGCTGACGGCGGCCAACCCGACCGTGGCCATTCAGCCCAACCAGGCCTATCTCCAGTTCACCGTGCCGCAAACGTCCATCACCGTGACCGCCGGCTATCAGCCTCTGTCCTTGCCCCACACCTCGGTCTTTTACGATTCCGTGGTCCTGGGGACCGATTCAGGCAATAGCAATGCGGCCGCGCTGGTCGTCAACGCGCCCCTGGTCGAGGGCAAACTGTCCGCCACGGCCGGCTACGCCCGGCTGGTCGATACCAACCGGACCTACGACACCACCACCACCCAGGTCGGCGACGAATTCGATCTGGCCTTTCTCACCCTGCCGCTGACGGTCTCGGGCCTGCAACTGACGCCCTGGGGAGCTGTCGGCATCCTTGGCCGGGCCGCCGCCTTGCCAAGCCCTCTGGAAAACGGCCTGCTCGCGGCGGGCGCGTCCCTGACGCCGTCCGGTTACGCCAACAACCAGAATGCGGCCGTCTGGACCGGCGCCAGCCTGACCGCCGAGCTGCCGGCGCAGTTCAAGGTTTACGGCGACGCCGTCTACGGCAACGTCGGCTGGGCTGATCGGGCGCGTTGCGGACGGCGAGGCTGGTTCGCTGATTTGGCCCTGGAATATGCCGGATTCACCGCGTTTGCGCCCCAACTCCTCGGTTGGGCCGGCAGCGGCGAGGACGCCAGCCTGTCCAACGGTTCCGAACGGCTGCCCTCCATCGTCACGCAGTGGGGGCCAAGGGGCTCGTTTCTTTTTAGCGCCGATCAGTACCTGACCCAATCTTCAATGAGCACCACGCCCCAAGGAAGCATGGGGTTGGTCCTCAATTTTGATCGCATAAGTCTGCTGCCGCAACTGACCTCGGTGCTCGCCTTTTCCTACGCCGCCGGGACCAGTTCGCCGGCCGGGCTGCGCAAGGCCGTGGCCGCCACCGGAGGCCCCGGCGCCTATGTCACCATGGGCCAGGATCTTGCCGAGGGCGAGCGGCTCTATTCGGTGGCCAGCGAACATGTCTACGCCCTCAGCGACGCCGTGAATCTGATCGTCGAGACGGGCTGGGCGCGCGGAGACGGATTTCGCAGCAGCATCTGGGGCCAGCGCATGGTCAACCAAGCCGGCAACGCCTGGCAGGGAGCCTTGGGCCTCATCTACACGTTTTAGACTGCTCGGACAGGAGAAGCGCCGGGCCATCATGAGGCTGCCCGGCCTTTCCTCAATGGAGTCCATGCCGTCTGCCGCAGCACGGGCCAGCATCTGCCCGAATGCTATCTAACGCTCCATCGTTATTCCATATTTTTGACTAAACCGCTATCCAGCCCGGCCAACCTCACGAAAAAAGGGTCAGGCAAACACTGCCTGACCCCTGGCAAATCCTCATTGGCGCGCCCACATGGAGCGCCTCATCGGGTGCAGCAAAGCCCCGTCTGGCGCAGCGGAGCCTGCGTCCGTGGGCGCGCCCGACGCTGCCCTGTCCCTCAAGAAGGGGGGAACAAATACCCCCTTTGAGGGATTGCCAAGGAAAGCCCCTTTCGGTCACGCTTTTATAAGAAAATGGAGTGGAAGGATCCGGTCCAGGGGAAGCCAGGGATGCAGCAAAGCGACGACGCTACGATACGAACTTTTTAAACGTAAAGCAAAGGAAAATACACATGTAACATTGCCATGAAGACTGGGCCGCTTCGTCAACCTCAACCACCAGGAGGCTTGCGTCATGACCAGCAGTATTGAGAAAGAGTTGTTGCATAAGATCGACGTACTGCATTTGCCCGGTCCGACGCCGCGTGTCGAGGCCATACGGGAACGCTTCATCTCACTTATTCCCGAAATCTGCGTGGAACGGGCTCAATACATCACCGAATCGTATAAAGAGACCGAGGACCAGCCCATCCACCTCCGCCGGGCCAAGGCCCTGGAAAAAATCCTCGGCCAGATGACCATCTTCATTCAGCCCGACGAAATCATCGTCGGCAACCAGTGCACCAAACCCCGCGCCGCGCCGGTCTTTCCCGAATTTTCCTGCAAATGGCTGGAGGACGAACTCGATCGCCTGGAAAAACGCACCGGCGACGTCTTTTTGATCTCCGAGTCCAAGAAAGCCATCCTGCGCGAACTCTTTCCCTACTGGAACGGCAAGACGACCAACGAACTGGCCACGGCGCTGATGCCCCAAGCCGCCAAGGAAGCTCAGAAATACGGCGTGTTCACCGTCGGCAACTACTATTTCAACGGCGTGGGACACATCTCCGTGGACTACGCCAAGGTCCTGGACAAGGGCCTGGACGGCGTCATCGCCGAGGCCCGGTCCGAATTGGCCGGCCTGGACATGACCAATCCCGAGCATATGGCCAAGATCACCTTCTTAAACGCCGTGATCATCACCAACCAGGCCGTCATCGCCTTTGCCAAACGTTTTTCCGACTTGGCCGCGGATATGGCCGCCAAGGAAGCCGACCCGGCCCGCAAGGCCGAACTGCTGGAGATCGCCCGAGTCTGCGCCACGGTGCCGGCCTCCCCGGCCCAGACCTTTGCCGAGGCGCTCCAGTCCTTCTGGTTCATCCAGCTCGTTTTGCAGATCGAATCCAACGGCCATTCCATCTCGCCCATGCGCTTCGACCAGTACCTGTTCCCCTATCTGCTGCGGGACAAGGACCTCGGCATGGAAAAAGCCCAGGAGCTGCTGGATCTGCTCTTCATCAAGTTCAACGAGATCAACAAGGTGCGCGACGAAGGCTCGACCAAGGCCTTCGGCGGCTACCCCATGTTCCAAAACCTCATCGTCGGCGGCGTGGACCGGGAAGGCGAGGACGCCACCAACCCCCTGTCCTACATGTGCCTCCAGGCCACGGCCAACACCCGGCTCTACCAGCCTTCCATCTCCATCCGGGTGCACAGCGAAACGCCCCGGGCCCTGTACGAGAAAGCGGCCGAAGTGACGCGCCTGGGCCTTGGCATGCCGGCCTATTACAACGACCGCTTCATCATCCCGGGACTGCTGAGCCGCGGGCTGACCCGCGAGGACGCCCGGGACTACGGCATCATCGGCTGCGTCGAACCGCAGGTCGGCGGCAAGACTGAGGGCTGGCACGACGCCGCCTTTTTTAACATCGCCAAGGTCCTCGAACTGACGCTCAACAACGGCGTCGATCCCCTCTCCGGCGAGCGCCTCGGCCCGGAAACCGGCGACCTGACCACGTTTGCCGCCTACGACGACCTCATGGCCGCCTACCGCAAGCAGATGGCCTACAGCGTCAAGCTGCTCGTGGTCAGCGACAACGCCGTGGACGTGGCCCACGGCCAGCGCGCCCCGCTGCCCTTCCTGTCCTCCCTGGTCGACGACTGCATCGCCAAGGGCAAGTCCCTCCAGGAAGGCGGCGCGCATTACAACTTCACCGGGCCGCAAGGCGTCGGCGTGGCCAACGTGGCCGACTCCCTGGC
>JAEZEM010000116.1 GCA_023417745.1 Pseudomonadota bacterium | reverse complement strand
CCCGCAGCTCCGACACGGTGCGCCCGCCAGCCGTGACCTCGCCGGCCAGGGGCACCTGGATGCGCCCGGCCTCGTCCACCCGCACGGCGGTCTTGAGGTCGTCGTGACGCCACACGGCCACGAGCAGTTCGTCGCCGTAACCGAGCACGGCCCGGCGGGCCGGGGCGGCGGCCGAGGCGGCGGCCGGATTTTTCGAGGACGCGGCGGCCGGCGGCGGCGCCGTCGGTCGGGCACAGGAAACGAGCATCCACGCCGCGGCCAACAACACCAGCAGGGCGAGGGATCGCGGGAGGGCACAGGCGGGCATGGCAGTCCTTTCGCTTATGATCTTGATCTCGCCCACCTACGGGATTTCAGACCCGGCGGCAAGACGGGGCCGCCGCGTTGTGGTCCGCAATGATCTGGTGTAAGGGGAGGCGCGCGTCCGGGCACGTCGTCTCGTCTGGGCGCTGGCGCGGTCGCGCCGCAATCCGAAAACCGCCCGCAGGCATGGCATGACAGATATGAAAACCCTCTTCGGACTGGCCGCAGCGCTACTGCTGGCGACGGCCCTTCCGGTCTCGGCCGAGACCGTCTCCTTCCAGGGCAAGGCCTACTGCCCCATACGCTACGACATCAACTGGCCGTTTGCCGCCAAGGCCAAGAAGCCCGCGGCCCAGGGCAGCGGCATCACGGCCAACGTCTACGAGATGCCCAAGGAATCCGTCGAGGAAAAATCCGCCGCCGAAATGGGCTCGGACATGCGCCGACTGCGGATCATCGAAGCGCCGCTCCAGGTCGGCCAGCATGTGGTGGAGGACCAGGCGCTGATCACCTACGAGCTGCCCCTGGAAAACCTCATGGCCGAAAAACAGCTCGTATCCAGGTCCGAACTCAACGAACTGGAACATGCCATGGCCACAACGCAGCTGCAGCTGAGCGTGGTCCAGAATCGCCAGAAGGAACTGGAAAACATGGCCGGCAATCAGTCCGTGGCCATAAACGAGGTGTCCAACAACGCCCGGGACATTGAGAACCTGCTCCTGCAACGTGATTTTCTCGAAGAAAAACTCGAATTGGCCCGCCAACGCTATGACAACAGCGTCCTGGTCACCCAGTCCAAATTCGGCAAGGACGTGGATCTCAGAAAGCTTCCTCGCCGGGGCTATGTGCGCGCTCCCAGCGATGGCTACATCCTGTGGTACAACTCCAGCCTCGTGCCCGGCATGGCTTTCACCAAACAGGCTCCGCTCATCACCATCGGCAAGCTCGATCCCATCATCGTGCGGGCCTCGGTGCACGAAATCGCCATGCAAAAGCTCAAGGCCGGCGACCCCGCCACCGTGATCTTCAATGCCTGGCCCGGCGAAAAGTTCCAGACCACCATCAGCAAAGTGGACTACGTGGCCCAGCCGGCCATGCTGCAACAACCCTCCTTCTATCTCATCGAGCTGACCCTGCCCAACCCCGACCTGCGCATCAAGGAAGGCATGCGCTGCGAAGTCGTGGTCGATCTGCACTAAACACGCCATGCAACTTGTCCTTGCCCTGACGATAAACTGCCTCATCTTCGCCGGCGCGGGCCTTGGCCCCATGGCCCTGCTGGCCCCGCGCCTGGGAGCCCTGGCGGTGTTGGCCCTGGCCCCGGCCGCCGGCTACGCCATCTATTCCGTGGCCCTGACCTGGTGGCTGCTCCAGGAAGGCACGGCTGGCGCAGCCGCCTGGCCCCTGGCCGGCTTGCTGCTGACCGTCTCGGCCGGCTGTCTGGCGGCCTGCCGCGACACGATCCGCCCGCGCCTGGCCGCCGTGTCCGTCAGACGGCTTCTTGCCGGCCTGGCCGGCCTGGTCCTGTGCCTGGTTTTTTTGCTGTCCCCCCTGGCCGCCGGCAAGAAAGGCTATGACGTTTTTCGCGGCAACGCCTCGGATTCCTTTATCTATATGTTCATTGCCCGCTATTTCGACGAGCACCCCAGGGCCTGGGCCTTCGAGCAGCCCCCCGAGGCGGTGGAAGCGGCCGGCCCCATGCTCGTGCCGGCCCAATCCATGCTGAGCATCCGCTGGACCTCCGGGGCCATGCTCACGGCCCAGGCGCGCCTTGGCGGCCTTGGCATCGTCGATTTCCAGTATCCGTTCACCCTGGCGAGCTTCGTCCTGCTTTTCGCCGCCTTGCTCCCCTTCCTCACCGCCCTGGGCCTGTCCGCCCCGGCCGCGAGCCTGTCCGCCCTGGCCCTGTCCACCGGGTTCTACGCCCAGATGGTCCTGGACATCCGGGCCTTTTCCCAGATCAACGTTCTGCCCCTGGTGGCGCTTCTCGCCCTGTCCCTGTCCCTGCCCGCCCCGGTCGGCCGCAGGGAGACCCTGGGCCGGCTGGTCCTTCTGGCCGGCTGCTACCTGGCCACCTTCGTCAACTACACGGAAATATTCCCCATGATCGTCGGGGCCTCGGCCAGTTATCTGGTGCTGCGACTGGCCCTTGGCCGGCTGCCTCGGGCCGAATGCGCCGTCCATGTCGCCGGCTTTTTCCTCGGCATGGCCGCCACCTGGCCGGTGCGGTTTCTCTGGGGCCACATGCTGGCCCAGATCCAGTTCACCCAGGGCGCGCCCCAGCTGTGGAGCGAGGCCTATTTCACCTGGCTGTACCACAACCTGCCGTCCGGGCTGTTCGGACTGCCGCTTCTGGAATACGGCTTCTCGCGCCTGCCGGGCTGGGGCTTTTGCGATCTGCCGGGTTGGCTGGTCACGACTCTGGGGCTTGGCCTGTGCGCCCTGTTCATCCTCGGCGGGCTGCGGGCGGCCCATGACGCCGAGCGCCGTGCCCCGCTGTGCGCCCTGAGC
>JAEZEM010000026.1 GCA_023417745.1 Pseudomonadota bacterium | reverse complement strand
CCGCCGGAGGCACTCTTCTCTTCTCCCTATTTTTCAAGGGACGCGCCGCTAGTGCCGCTGTTCCAGGCGATATTCTTCTTTGAGCAGCGAATCGGACAGGGGCGCGGTATTGGCGTCGCGGCCGCAGAACAGGCGCGCCTGGTCCTCGCAGGCCAGGGCCTTGGACAGCACCTCGTCCATGCTCTCGACCTTGATCACTTCCATGTCCTTGAGGATGGCCTCGGGCACATCCTTCAAATCCTTTTCGTTTTCCGCCGGGATGATGACCGTGCGGATAAGGCCCCGGTGGGCGGCGAGCAGCTTCTCGCGCAAGCCGCCGATGGGCAGCACCCGGCCGCGCAGGGTGATCTCGCCGGTCATGGCGATGTCGTTGCGCACCGGAAGGTTGAGAAGGGCCGAGATCATGGTGGTGGCCAGGGTGATGCCGGCCGACGGGCCGTCTTTGGGGATGGCGCCTTCGGGCACGTGGATATGGATGTCGATTTCCTTGTGGAAATCGGGCTTGAGGCCGTAGAGCCCCGAGCGAGAGCGCAGGTAGGACAGGGCCGCCCGGGCCGACTCCTGCATGACGTCGCCGAGCTTGCCGGTGATCTCCACCTTGCCCGAGCCGGGCATGATGGCCACTTCGACCATGAGCAGTTCGCCGCCGACCTCGGTGTAGGCCATGCCGGTGCACAGCCCGACCTTGGGCGCGGGTTCCATCTCGCCGTGGCGGTGCTTGGGCACGCCGAGGTAGCCTTCGAGATCGGCCATGTCCACGACAAAGCCGCCTTCGGGCTCCTTGCCCTCCACGAGCTTGCGCGCGGCCTTGCGGCAGACGCTGGCGATCTCGCGTTCGAGGTTGCGCACGCCGGCCTCGCGGGTGTAGCGGCGGATGATGGTCAGCATGGCCTCGTCGGTGAACCGGATGTTGTCCGGGGTCAGGCCGTGCTGCTCGATGTTTTTCGGCAACAGGAACCGGCCGCCGATCTGGGCCTTTTCGGTTTCCAGGTAGCCGGGGATGCGGATGATCTCCATGCGGTCCTGGAGCGGCAGCGGGATCGAGTGCAGGGAGTTGGCCGTGGTGATGAAAAAGATCTTGGACAGGTCGTAGTCCAAATCGAGGTAGTGGTCGCTGTAGGCGTAGTTCTGCTCGGGATCGAGGACTTCGAGCAGGGCCGAGGAGGGATCGCCCCGGAAATCCGTGCTCATCTTGTCCACTTCGTCGAGGCAAAAGACCGGGTTATTGAATTTGACGCGCCGAAGCGACTGGATGATCTTGCCCGGCAGCGCCCCGACGTAGGTGCGGCGATGGCCGCGAATCTCGGCCTCGTCGCGCACGCCGCCCAGGGACAGGCGCACGAATTCGCGGCCCATGGCCCGGGCGATGGACTTGGCCAGCGACGTCTTGCCGACGCCCGGAGGGCCGACCAGGCAGAGGATGGGCCCCTTGATGCGGTCCACCAGCTTCTGCACGGCCAGATACTCCAGGATGCGCTCCTTGGGCTTTTCCAGGCCGTAGTGGTCGGTGTTGAGGATTTCCTCGGCGGCCAGGATGTCGAGATCGGTGTCCTGATAGACCTGCCAGGGCAGGTCGAGAATCCATTCGACGTAGTTGCGCACCACCGTGTATTCGGCCGAGGACGGCGGGGTCTGGCGCAGCTTTTTGAGTTCGCGCAGGGTCTTCTCGCGGACCTCCTCGGGCATGTTCTTTTCGTCGAGGCGCTTTTCGAATTCGGCCGCCTCGGCCCCGGGATCGTCCTCGCGGCCCATCTCTTTGTTGATGGCCTTGATCTGCTCGTTTAAATAGTACTCTTTCTGGTTCTTCTCCATCTGCTGCTTGACGCGGTTTTTAATCCGCTTCTCGATGGAGGAAATTTCGATCTCGCCCTGCAGGAAGGCGTAGGTCTCTTCCAGCCGGCGCATGGGCTCCAGCTCTTCCAGCACGCCCTGCTTCTTGATGTAGTCCACCTTGAGGTGGGGCATGACGGCGTCGGCCAGGCGTCCGGGCGAGGTGATGGAATTAATGGCCAGGATGGTTTCGGGGGCCAGCTTTTTGTTGATGCGGCCGTAGTGCTCCAGGGACTCTTGCGTCGCGCGGATGAGCGCGTCGGATTCCGGCCCGTGGGTTTCTTCCTCGGGCACGCGGCGCACGGTGACCATGGGATAGTTGGCGTCCTCGCCCATGGTCATGGTCTCGGATTCCCACTCGGCCCGGTAAAGCCCTTCGAAGAGCACCTTGATGGTGCCGTCGGGCAGGCGGAGCATCTGGAGAATCTTGCTCACCGTGCCCATCTCGAAGAGGTCCTCGGAGGTGGGCTTTTCGGTCTCAGGCGAGCGCTGGGCGACCAGGAAGATCTTCTTGTCGTGGGCGGCCACGGCCTGTTCGATGGCCTTGATGGAGGCTTCACGGCCGACAAAAAGCGGCGCTATGGAGCGCGGGAACATCACCACTTCCCGCAGGCTCATCATGGGAAGGCGTATGGTCTCGGCGGCGAACCGGTTGGAATCGAAGGTAAATCCAGACATGCAACCTCCCGCTGCGGGGTTATAATCCAGGCCCGCCTCCGGACCGGGCATTGCCCGATCCGAAGGCCTGGCGGCAGGTTGTGAGGTAAGGCCGGAAAACCCGTTGTCAATCCGGGCGCGACAAGGGCTTTAGGCCGATTTCACTTCCTGATGGTAGAACAGCAACGGTTCGATGCCCTTTTCCACCACGGCTTTGTTGATCACGCACTCCTTGACGCCGGTTAGGGACGGCAGCTTGTACATGATGTCGAGCATGATGGATTCCATGACGTTTCGCAGGCCACGCGCGCCGGTCTTGCGTTCGATGGCCTTCTGGGCGATGGCGTCCAGGGCGTTTTTGGAGAAGCGCAGCCGCACCTTGTCCAGCTCGAAAAGCTTCTGGTACTGCTTGACCAGGGCGTTTTTCGGCTCGGTGAGGATGCGCACCAGATCGGTCTGGGTCAACTCCTCAAGGCTCGTCAGAATGGGGATACGGCCGACGAACTCGGGAATAAGCCCAAACTTGATGAGGTCGGCCGGATGGGCCTGGGTCAGCAGCTTGGACAGATCGTCGTCGCTCTTGGCCTCCACCTTGGCCCCAAAGCCCATGGCCGAGCCGCGCTGGCGCTGGCCCACGATCTTGTCCAGGCCAATGAACGCGCCGCCCACGATGAACAGGATATTGGCCGTGTTGAGCCGAATGAACTCCTGCTGCGGGTGCTTGCGGCCGCCCTTGGGCGGGATGTTGGC
>JAEZEM010000460.1 GCA_023417745.1 Pseudomonadota bacterium | reverse complement strand
CGATGGAGCGCGGCCTGGGCCGCAGCGACCGGTAATGGCGCGGAATCTGAAAGCGATTGTTTTTTGACAGCACCACGTCCAGCTCGGCGTCCCGGTCGCGCACCACCAGCGCCTCCGGGAAAAAGACTGTGCGCCGCAGCCGCTGGGACATGGCCTCAAAAAGGGCCGCGTGGATCTGGCTGAAAGGCTCGGCCGTATGCCGGGCCGTGGGCGCGGCCACATTCTCGTTGGCCACGAACGCCACCGGCCCATCCGGCAGCGCGGCGTAGACGCTCGTATCGCGCGCGTCGGCCGCCAACACCTGCCCCACGCCCAGGGAGCGCAACAAAGCGTCGGTGCGTTCGCTGAGTTCCGAATCCAGCTCAAAGCCGTACAGCCGGGTCTCCCCCACCCCGTTGCGCCTGGCCTGAAACCAGGCCGCAGCCAACAAAATGCCGCTGCCCGTGCCGATGTCCAGGCCCAGAAACGGGTCGTGCACCATGTCCGGCGGCAACGGTCGGTTGGCGATGGAACGAAAAATATGGGCCGTGCGCGGCAAATCCGTCAGCATCCGCAACGGGTAGGCGCTGTAGTCCCCGGCCAGGGGCAACACCTTCTCCGGCGACCCCTCGGACCACAGCTCGTAAAACTGCCCCAAAAGCCCGCTGATCTCCTTAAGTCCAATCGGGTGCTCCTGGGAGCCGGGATACAGACAAGCATGGAAATACTTGAGCAAAAGGCTCAAGATGTCGGCCTCGGCCATGGGCGTCGCCGGACTGGCCAGCCGCTCGAAATCGTCTCGCAACGCCCCGGGACGGTACACGTCGGCGGCGATGACGGTTTCCCGACGGATCGCGGCCGGCGTCTGCCGGCGTGGGGCGGCGGAAGCGGCGTCGTTTGGTCGCATCATGGGCTCCTTCCTTGGATGAACGGTCCAACCCGGCGGAAAAAATCACCGGGTCGGCGTAACCTATGCAGAATTGATGCCGTCGTGGCGGCAGCAAGTGGTTGAGATCGGCCGGCAAAACAGGTACACGACCGGCCGTGCTGCGCCATACCTTCCTGCATCTGCCCGGCCTTGGGCCGTCCACCGAACGCCGCCTCTGGGCCGCCGGCACCTGCGATTGGGACACGTTCCTTGACGCCGACAAGCCGCCCCTGGCCTCGGCCAAGGCCCCCATGTGGCGCAACGAACTCCTCGAATCCAAAAAACGCCTGGCCGCCGGCGACGCCGACTGGTTCGCCCAGCGCCTGCCGCCCGCCGAAGCCTGGCGACTGTTCTTCGACTTCAAGGACAGCCTGGCCTGCGTCGACATCGAAACCGACGGCACGCCCCAAAACGAAGTCACGGCCGTGGCCCTCTACGACGGCATAAACGCCGCCCGCACCTACGCCCACGGCCAAAACCTCCACGACTTCACCGGCGACATCCTGGCCAGCAAGGTCCTGGTCACCTACAACGGCCGCTGCTTCGACGCCCCGGTGCTCACCTCGCACCTCGGCGCGAAACTCCCCAAGGCCCACATCGACCTGCGAAACGTCCTGTGCGGCATCGGCATCAAGGGCGGCCTCAAAAAAAGCGAGGAACACTTCGGCATCGACCGGGGCGACCTGGCCGGAGCCGACGGCTACATGGCCGTGCTGCTGTGGCGCGAATACTCGCGCCGGGGCGACCCCGCCGTCCTGGAAACGCTGCTCGCCTACAACGCCGCCGACGTCCTGGCCCTGCCCGTGCTGCTGGCCCACGCCATCAACAAGCTCCTGGAAGACACCCCCTTCGCCGAAGCCTACAGCCAGGACATCCCCAGCCCAGGCCACAATCCTCACACGCCCGATCCCGCCGTCCTGCGCCGCGTCTGGCACGAACGCTACCACCATCGTTCATAACCAGGGCGCTGCCCTGGCCCCGCGCGGGCGCTGCATGCGGCAGGAAGGCCTGATTCCCGACCAGAACCGCTGCCCCGCACCCGCACGGGCGCTGCCCTGGACCCGTGGATGGCCGTGCCCTGATGGATTCACGCGTTTGCGCTCCTCAGCGCCGGATCGGCTTTTCGGCCAGCGGGCACGTCGAGGAACTTGCTTTTGGGCGAGCGTCTTGCGCAAAAGGGTTCTGCCCCGATCATCAATCGCCGCGGGGCCGCAAGCAGTGTTTTGCCAAGTCGATGCCGATGGTGGTAATGCCTCGCATGGGATGGCCTCCTTGCGCAGCTTGCGGGGGCAACGACAGGCTGCGCTCCTTTTGGAGGGCGGGGCAATCCTCCCCGGCCCCCGGCCTGGGGAAGGGCGAGCGTTCGGGGGGAAAATACGAGGAGAGGGCAATGGCGCAGTGGGATAGCGGACAGTATTTGAAATTTGAGCGGGAACGCACCCAGCCGGCCGTGGATCTGGCCGCGCGCCTCGACGGCTCCCCGGTGGCGCATGTTTTGGACGTCGGTTGCGGCCCGGGCAACAGCACCCGCGTCCTGCGGGAGCGTTTCCCCGAGGCGCGGATTCTTGGCGTCGACAGTTCGCCGGAGATGATCGCGGCGGCCCGGACCAATCTGCCGGAGGGCGAATTCACCCTGTGCGACGCGGCCAAGGAACTGCCGACGCTTGGCCTGGGCCACTTCGACGTGGTCTTTTCCAATGCCTGCATCCAATGGATTCCCGATCATCGCCGGCTCGTGCGCGACATGCTCTCGCTGCTGCGGCCCGGCGGCATGTTGGCCGTGCAGACGCCCATGCAGCAGACGGAACCCATTCACATCATCATCGCCGAACTCGTGGCCAGCGCCCGATGGCGGGACTGCTTCACCGCGCCCCG
>JAEZEM010000454.1 GCA_023417745.1 Pseudomonadota bacterium | reverse complement strand
TCGGCGGCCTGTCCGGGCCGGCGATAAAGCCCGTGGCCCTGCGGGCCGTGTGGCAGGTCTGCCAGGCGGTGTCGGCCCCGGTCATTGGCGTGGGCGGCATCGCCAGCGCCGAGGACGTGCTGGAATTTATTCTGGTCGGCGCGCACGCGGTGCAGATCGGCACGGCCAACTTCATGCGGCCGGACATGGCGTTTCGCATCGCCGAGCGTCTGCCTGAACTCATGGCGGAGCTGGGGATAGACGACTTGGCTTCGTACCGGGGCAGTCTGCGCGTGGGGTAGGCGCGGCGCGCGCGACAAGGATTTTGTGAAGCGGCGGGGCGGCGACGTCCCGCCGTTTTTTTGCGCCGCGCGGCCACGCGGCGTTGCTGCGGCCGGCAGCCGGCAAGGTCGCGGCGGTATGGCCCGGAAGCGACGGCGTCCGTGTCGCCCAAAGCGGCGGAAAGGATTGTCGCCTGACGGCGATGAAATAAACGGTTGTCTTTGCGCAATTTGAAAACAGCAGTTGCCGCAAATCCCCTCGTGGCGTAATCCTCAACAGGAATGGAAACTATTTTTGCATTCTTTTGATCAAGGAAGAAAGGGGAATATCCATGGGCACCACCAGCACCGACGAGGAACACAAGCAGGTCGTACGCGAGACCATCCAGGAAAACGCCAAACTCTGCGTCGCGTTCATGGTGATGAACATGTTGGCCGCGACAATCGCCAGTTACGGCCTTTTCGCCAACAGTCCGGCCGTCATTATCGGGGCCATGATCATCGCCATGCTGCTCGGACCGATCACCGGCGTCTCGCTGGCCTTGGTCGACAGCGACATGAAAGCGCTGTTTCGCGGCGTGGGCACGCTCCTTGTAGGCGCTGCCGGCGTCATCGCCACGGCCTACACCATTGGCTCCATTCACATCGAAGTGCCCATCACGGCGGAGATACTCGGACGGACCCATCCGAATTTCGCGGACCTCATGATCGCCCTGGCCGGCGGCGCGGCCGGCGCATACGCCTCGGTGTCGCCCCGGCTCAGCGTCGCCTTTGTCGGCGTGGCCATCGCCACGGCGCTGGTGCCGCCTCTTTGCGCCGCGAGCATCCTGCTGGCGCGCGGCCAGCACCAGTTGGCGTTTGGCGCGTTTTTGCTGACCTTCACCAACATCGTGGCCATCCAGTTCGCCTCGTCCGTGGTGCTGTTCGTCACCGGCTTTCGCAAGGTGAGCCAGGCCAGGGGGTTGTCTTTCTTGCAGTTCCTGAAGTTCAACTTTGTGAGCATCGCCATCCTGGCCATCCTGGCCGTGGTCCTCACCGACAGCATGCGGGAAGTGCTGTCCAAGAAGATCTACGAAGCCAATGTCCGCAGCGTGCTGGAGCAGGAATGCGCCGCCTCGGACGGGTGTTATCTGGCGGACATCCGTTTTGGCCAAGGCGGGAAGCAGGAAAACGTCATTTCCGCCGTGGTTCGCGGGCCGCAGCCGCCGACGCCGGAGCGCATCGCGGCCATTGAAAAGAAGCTGCCGCCGCATCCCAAGGGCTTGGCCGTGGAGCTTCGGGCGCGGTATGTGCCGACAACGACGATCAGTCGCGACGGCGTCCTTTATGAAGATGCCCAGGAGGGCGAGCCCAAGCCCTGACCGCCGTCGGCATGGCGAAACTCGCTCAGCGGGCAAGGCGCTTCGCATCGCCGAGGGATCGTCGGTGCTTATGGCGGAGCTGGGGATAACGGGCTGGGCTCGTGGCGGGAGAGTCTGCGGGTGGGCTGAGCGCGGCGCGAGATGAAGTTCTTGAGCGGCGGGGTGGAGATGCCCCGATGTTTGTTATGGTGTCAGGTCGTAGGAGAGCGTGGCCGAAAGCGATTTGTGCCCCTGTCTGACGGATAATTTCCAAAATTGCTCAAAATCCTGCTCTCCTCTTTCTCGGCGAAGCCTCTTGCACCCTTGCCCCGGCCGCATTCCCGCCTCTTTGCCTCCGATGTGCCATAAATGTCCGACGCTACCATCCCGACCGCCATTTCTTGCCTCTTGCTCATTACATCGCTGAAATATTGTTGCCAACTCCGCCGACATCCGGCCGCCCCAGCGCGCAACCCTGCACCCCTCGATAACGTCCCGCCGCCAGCCCCGCGACGCCGCGCCCTTGCCCCCGCCGGATGCCCGCCAGACAAGGCCTCGCGGCATAGTTCGACTCCTCGTGCGGCCGTCCCGTGGCCGCTGCCCGAGGCATGGTCCAGGCGTCCCAAGGTCCGGCGACGCCCCAAAAACGAGCCAAATTCACAATCGCGTACATTTGTCGCGACGCTTTTGCCGTGCTAGTGGGCCGCCAAACTTTTTTGGGGGGGTCGGTATGCTGCAAAGCGGCGATACGGCATTCGTTCTCATCAGCGCGGCCTTGGTGCTGTTCATGATTCCCGGGCTGGCGCTCTTTTACGGCGGCATGGTGCGCAAGAGAAATGTCCTCGGCACCATCATGCAAAGTTTCATCCTCATTTCGCTCGTCACCTTCGAGTGGATCTACCTTGGCTACTCCATGTCCTTTGGGCCGGACGTCGGCGGACTCATCGGCTCCCTGGCCTGGGCCGGGCTGGGGGGGGTGGGGGCCGCGCCCTCGCCGGACTACGCCCCCACCGTGCCTCACATCGCTTTTGCCATGTACCAGTGCATGTTCGCGGCCATCACCCCGGCGCTCATTACCGGGGCCGTGGCCGAGCGGATGCGCTTCGGGCCGTTTCTGGTTTTTTCCCTGGCCTGGACCGTGCTCGTCTATAATCCGGTCTGTCACTGGGTCTGGGGCAACGGCGGCTGGCTCAGGGAAATGGGCGTGCTCGATTTCGCCGGCGGCATCGTGGTGCATTTGACCTGCGGCGCGGCGGCCTTGGCGGCGGTGCTCTTGACTGGGCCGCGCAAGGACCACGGCAAGCATCAGATCGTGCCCCACAACCTGCCCATGACGCTGCTCGGCACCGGGATGCTCTGGTTTGGCTGGTTCGGCTTCAACGCCGGCAGCGCCCTGGCCGCCGACGGCGTGGCCGCCGGGGCCTTTGCCGCCACCCACATCGGCGGCATGGCCGGCATGGCCATGTGGTGCGCCATTGAGTGGTATCACCGGGGCAAGCCCACCACCCTGGGCGCGGCCTCGGGCGCGGTGGCCGGGCTGGCCACCATCACCCCGGGCGCGGGTTTTGTCTCGCCCGGCGCGGCCGTGGCCTTTGGGTTGCTGGCCGGCGGGGTGTGCTACGGCGCGGTGCTGCTCAAGGCCCGGCTGCGTTTTGACGACAGCCTGGACGTGGTCGGCATCCATGGCGTGGGCGGCGTGCTCGGGTCGCTCTTGGTGGGCGTCTTTGCCTCCAAGCTGGTCAATCCGGCCGGGGCCGACGGCCTGCTCGCCGGCAACGCCGGCCAGCTCGGGGTGCAGCTCTTGGCCATCGCCGTGGTCGGCGTCTTCGCCTTCGTGGCCAGCTGGGTCATCCTGGCGGCGGTCAAGGCGGCCATGGGGCTGCGTCTGACGCCGCAAGCCGAAACCATCGGCCTGGATTTGTCGGAACACACTGAAGCGGCCTACGGCGAATAACCGGACAGACAACGATTGACAGGCCGGGGGGCGACCTTCGGCAGGCAAGGGGCGCGGCGGCCCTTTGGCCTTCCGGGCTTTGGCTACGGGAGGCTCGATACACGCCGCATTGCCGCTGACGCTGGCGATCCGCGCGGGGGCGCGAGGCCAGGGCGCGATGCGACGCCGCCGCAAGCCGGCCGGACGGGGAGAGCCGTCCGGCCGGCTTTTTTTCAGCCCTCGCGCAAGGCCTCGACAATGCCCAGGCGCGAGGCCCGTAGCGCCGGTAGAAATCCGCCCACCACGCCCATGAAGAGCGAAAAGGCCAAGGACAGCGCCACGATCCATGGGGCCAGGGTGAAGCGGAAGGCCAGCTCGGAAAAGGTCTGGAAGTTGGTGGTGGAGAAGGTGAGAAAGGACAGCCCGGCCGCCAAGCCCACGCCGGCCAGACCGCCGATGAGGCCAAGGAGCGTCGATTCGGCCAGAAAGGCGAGCAGCACCGCCCCGCGCGTGAAGCCCAGGGCGCGTAGCGTGCCGATCTCGGCCACCCGGCCGGCCACCGAGGCGTACATGGTGATCATGGCCCCGATCATGGCCCCCAGCGAAAAGATCAGCGTCAGGGACACGCCAAGCACGGTCAGAAACTTGCGCATCATGTCCGACTGCTTCTCGTAATAGCGCGTCTCGCGCCAGACCTCGGCCTGCAGCCTGGGGTCGGCCTCCACCGCCTCCTTGAAGGCCTCGAAAAGCCCGGGTTCGCGCAGGCCGGCCACCACAATGGAATAGGCGTTGCGGCCAAAGGCCGGCATGAGCTGGTCAGCGTCGCCCCAGATCTCCGAGGAAAAGCCGGTGGAACCGGCGTCGAACAGGCCGACGATGGGCCATTCCCGCTTGCCGAAGCGCAGGCTCTGGCCGATTTCCGCGCCGGCAAAGCCCTTGGCCACGGCCTTGCCGACCATGATTTCCGGCGTGCCCGGCTGGGGCGCGCGCCCGGCGACCAGGCGCACCTGGCCGCGAAGGGTTAGCGAGGCCGGCTCGATGCCCCGGATAACCACGTTGGAGGTCTTGCCCGTGGATTTTTTGGTCAGGCCAATGAGCACCACCATCTCCCGGGCGGCCAGGGGCCGGCCGTCGCTGCCCGGGGCGATCTCGGCCCGGGCAGTCATGGCCGAGGCCTGGACGCGCTCCAGCCCGCTTTGCACCTCGGTTTCGGAGCCTTTGCGCAGCACGATGACGTTGCCGGGCGAGCCGGTGGACACGAGCGTCTGGCGCAGGCCCTCGGCCAGCATGAGGGTCGCCGTGAAAACGCTGACCACCAGCGCCATGCCGCCGGCGGTCAGCGTGGTGGTCAGCCGACGGGTGACGAGATTTCGCCAGGAATAGGACAAGGGCACGGCCATCAGCCGATCCTCCGAAACGCGTCGGCGATGCGCACGGCCGACACCCGCCAGGCCGGCACGGCGGCGGCCAGCACGCCCACGGCCAGCCCGAAGGCGGCCTGGAGCATGATGGTCGTTGGCGAGACGAAAAAGATGGGGAAATACTGGGCCAAGCCCACGGCAAAGCCCTTGGCCAGGGGCGGCAGCACGGCCATGGCCAGGGCCGTGCCGGAAAGGGCCAAAAGCAGCGATTCGGCCAGGAGCATCCCAGCCAGGGCCGGCGCGCCAAAGCCCAGGGTTTTTAAGACTGCGAATTCGCCCAGGCGCTCGCGCGCCGACATGGCCATGGTGTTGGCGGCCACGGCCAGGATGATGGCGATGACCACGTAGGACACGGCGGTGATGGCCAGCAGGATGGCCTCGCTCATGGCCACGAACCCCAGCTGGAAGGCGCGCTCGGTTTCGGTCAGGGTCTCGGCCTGGGAGTTGTGGAAAAGCGCGTCGATATCTTTCGATATTTCCGCCGCCCGGGTGGCGTCGCGGATGCCGATCATGAAAAAGCCGACCTGGCCGGCCCGGGTCGGGGCGCGCTTTTTCATGGTCTCGTCAAGGTAGCTATAATGGAAATAGAGGACCGTCTCGTCAGTGTCCGGGCGCGCGCCTTTGTAGATGGCGCGGATGGTCATGGGCCATTGGCCCGGATAGATGGTGCCGCGCAGGGTGACGGTGTCGCCGATGCGCCAGTGGAAGCGCTCAGCCAGCTTGCGGCCGATGATGGCCGCCTTGCGGTCGGAGAGAAAGGCTTTTTGCTCCTCGGGACTGACGACGAGCTCCGGGTAGAGCCTGAAGAAATCGTCGGCCTCGACCACGAAATTGGGGAAGAAGTTTTTTTCGTCGAGATACACCCCGCCGAACCAGCCGCCGGCGGCCACGATGTCCACGCCCGTCACCTGGCGGATGCGGCCCTTGTAGGCAAAGGGCAGGGGCTGGGTGAGTGATACGGCGTTTCGGGTGACCAGCCGATTGGCCGAGGAGGCTTCCACCCCGGCGTGCCAGGCGTCCAGCACCGTGCGCAACAGCCCAAAGGCGGTCAGGGCCACGGCCACGCCGACGATGGTCAGCACAGCGCGCAGGCGGTGGCGGAAGGCGTTTAAGAGGATGAGCCTAAGGAGCAACACGCAATTCGCCCTTGTCGAGCTCGCGCACGAGGTGGGCGGCCTCGGCGGCCTTGTGGTCGTGGGTGACCATGACGATGGTCTTGCCCAGGTCGGCGTTTAAGCGTTTTAAAAGGGCCATGACGTCGGCGGCCGAGACCCGGTCCAGGTCGCCGGTGGGTTCGTCGGCCACGATGATGTCCGGGTCGGTGACGATGGCCCGGGCGATGGCCACGCGCTGCTGCTGGCCGCCGGAAAGCTGGTTGGGCTTGTGGTCGGTGCGGTCGGACAGGCCCACGGCGGCCAGGGCGGCCAGGGCGTGGTCGCGCCGGGCGGCGGCGGACAGGCTTGTGAGCAACAGCGGCAGCTCGACGTTTTCCAGGGCGGTCAGGACCGGAATGAGGTTGTAGAACTGGAAAATAAAGCCCACGTGGCGGCTTCGCCACACGGCCAGCTCGCTTTCCGACAAGGTGGCGATGTCCGTGCCCCCGACGGTGATGCTGCCGGCGTCCAGGGAATCGATGCCGGCGATGCAGTTAAGGAGCGTCGATTTCCCGGACCCCGATGGGCCAATAAGGGCCAGGAACTCCCCGGTGGCGATGTCGAAGGTGATGTCGGAGAGCACCGGGATCACCTGATCGCCGCGCCGGTAGGACTTCGACAGGTGCGATATTTCGATAAGCGGGCGGTCCATGACGGATTGTCCTGTGCCTGGGAGACGGCCGGGGCCGCGTCCCTTAAAAAATACGACCGTATTTTTTAAGAAAATAGTGGTTTTCGTCTGATGCCTGTGAACGCGCCGAGGCGCTATTCGTGACCACGACCTAGCCTTCGGCCAGGGCCACGGCGTCGCCGTCGCGCAGTTCGGCCGGGGGCGAGAGGATCACTTTCTCCCCGGCGGTCAGGCCCTTGGCCACGGCCCGCATGTCGCCCAATGCCTCGCCCAGGGCGACGGGCGTGAGCACGGCCTTGCCGCCGCGCATGACGAAGACGGCGTCGGCCTCGCCCCGGCGGATGACAGCTCCGGCCGGCACGGCCAGGCGCGGCTGGGTCTCGTCCGGGGTCAACGGCCGGGAGAGAAAGGCCGTCTTGGCGCTCATCTCGGGCAGCACCCGGGGATCGAGGCTGGCGAAGCGCACCTTGACCAGCACCGTGGCCTTGGTGCGGTCGGCCGTGGGCACGATCATGTGGACCATGCCCGGAAAACGCTCGCCCGGGATGGCGTCCAGGATGATCTCGCACGGGCCGCCCACCTTCACCTTCTCGATGCTCGATTCGCTGACGTCGACCTCGGCGGCCAGGGAACTCATGTCGGCGATGGTGACCACGGCGGCCTTGGAGGTGGACGACGCGCCAAGGGGCGAGATGATGTCGCCGAGGTCGGCGTTCTTGGTGAGCACAACCGCGTCGAAGGGCGCTTCGAGTTCGGTGTAGCCGCGTTCGGCCTCGGCTTTCTTGAGGGCCTGTTCCCGGGCGGCCAGGCTGGCCTTGGCCTGGGACAGGGCGGCCTCGGCCTTGTCCAGCCGGGCCTTGGCCGTGTCGTGATCCGCGCGGGCCACGTAGTCGCCGGCCGAGAGCTTTTTCATGCGGTTATAGAGCAGCGTGGCGTCGGCCAGCTCGGCCTCGGCCGAGGCGATTTGAAATTTGGCGGCGGTCAGTTCATGGGCGGCCAGCTTTTTGGCCGCTTCCACGTCGGCGCTTTCCAGCCGGGCCAGGATGTCGCCTTTTTTGACGCGGCTGCCTTCCTCCACCCCGAGCCAGACCAGCTGGGCCGTGGCCTTGGTGGCCAGGGCGGCCTTGCGCTGGGCCACGATGTAGCCGCTGGCGGTCAGCTCCGTGACCGTGCGCGAGGGATAGGCCAAGCCCACCGTGGCCGCCTGGACCACGAAAGTGCGCGGGCTCATGAACCAGCCGGCCAGGGCCAGGACGACCAAGGCGGCGACGATCCAGGGCCATTTCTTGCGGCGTCGGCGCGCGCCGGCCATCTTGTCGTCGCCGCTGATGCGGAGATTTTGCAGCGTGTCGCTCATGGGATTTCCTGTATCTGTAATAATGGCGGGTCAATACCGCGTTGTCCCGAAGAGTCAAGACGAAATAATTGCCTGGAAGTTTCGTCGGGAATGTCGAGCCGCCAAGGCAACGGCGTTTCCCGCCATGGGCGAACCACGCCTTTTACCCGACCCTGGCCCCCTTACCCTTCTCCCGTCGAGGGGGTCCGGGGGGGATGATCCCCCCCGGCGGAGAGGTCC
>JAEZEM010000329.1 GCA_023417745.1 Pseudomonadota bacterium | reverse complement strand
CCAGACCGCGTCGCACAGGTTCTGAGCCAGGGCGACGGCGTCGCGGCTGGACAGGCCCGGCAGCACCACGGCGAATTCCTCGCCGCCGTAGCGGTAGGCCTCCACGCCTTGGCGGCAGCCCAGCTCCCGGGTCGCTTCGGCGATGCAGCGCAGGCATTCGTCGCCGGCGATGTGGCCGTAGGCATCATTGAAGCGCTTGAAATGGTCCACGTCGAACAGGATCAGGGAGGCGGGCTTGGACGACTCATGTCCCTGCCGCACGGCCGTGGCCAGGGCTTCGTCGAAGACGCGGCGGTTGCCCAGGCGCGTCAGGTAGTCCATGGCGGCCATGGCTTCCAGCCGGGCGTTGGCCTGGGCCAGTTCGCGCTCGGTTTGCTTGTGGCCGGTGATGTCGGTCAGGGCTGTCAACAGGGCTTCGGTGCGGCCATCGGGGCTGTAAAAGGGTTTGACGGAGACGAGCAGACAGCGTGCCTCCAGCTGGAGTTCGTGGTCCTCCACGCTCTGGCCGGCGTCGAAACGCCGAAAGTTGTCCTGGATATTGCTTCCGGCTTCGGCGCTCAAGTCGGCCACAAGGCAGCCTTCGAGCCAACTGACCGGATGACCGAGTAGAGCGGCCAGGGCCTCGTTGACGGCGACGTAGTGCCCTTGGCGGTCCACCAGGGCCATGGCCACGGGCATAATGGCGAACAGTTCGCCAAGGGGGACGGCGGTTTTGCCGATGGTGACGGTGCGCATCATGCAGGGCTCCCGGATATTCGCGCCGGCTCGCTGCGACTACGGCCAGGGGGTCCGCCCGCGGCGTCTGCGAGGGCGTTTTCTTGCAACTTTCGAAACGAGAGAAAAGGTCAACTGAATATAGACAACAAAGCCTGCGGCAGGGAAGCAAAACCTTACTTCACAACGTTGCCGCAAGGCGGAGGCACGAAAAACAGCTGCCTGTTTCGGGAAGTTGGAACGCGCGGTTGCCCTCGGCTGTCCGTGCAACAAGAAAAAGGGCCAGGAATCGCTTCCCGGCCCGAGGACATGTCAGAGCGAAGGCCCGCCTATTTGGCGTGCAGGGCGCTGGCGTCGGCCAAGAGGTCGTTGATGCGGGCCACCATCTGGTGCGGGTCGGACAGGTAGCCGTCCAGCAGCAGGGCCGAGTCGTAGAGCTGCTCGACGGCCTTGCCGATGAAGGGATCGGCGGCGTCGCGGCGGTAGATGGCCAGCAGGTTGCGGATGAGCGCATGGTCGCGGTTGAGCTCCAGGGCCTTTTTCGGGGGCGTCGCGTCCTTGCTCATGAGCCGGATGATCTTCTGCATGCTCGAGGTCATGTGCTCGTCGGGCGAGACCAGACACGACGGGCTCTGGGTCAGGCGCGTGGACAGGCGCACGTCGGTGATGCGATCGCCGAGCAGGTCCTTGATCGCCTTCAGGAATTCGTCCAGGGAGCCGGACTCTTCCGGGGTCAGTTCAGGCGCTTTGTTCTCGACGGGCTGGCCCTCGAAAGGTTCCAGTTCGGCCGCGTCGGCCAGCTCGGCCGACTTGAGCTTCAAATCCTTGAACGTGCCGATGGAGTCCATGATGAATTCGTCGATGGGCTCGTAGAGGTACAGCACTTCCAGGCCCTTGGCCCGGAAGACTTCCAGGTGCGGATTGAGGTCGAGCGCCGCCCGGGACGGGCCGGACAGATAATAGATGGCCTTCTGGCCGTCCCTGGCCCGGGTCACGTAGTCGGCAAGCGAGGTGAGCCGGATCTTTTCGGCCTCGTCGTCGTCGCCGTCCTTGGGCTCAAGGGCCGAGGAATCGAAGCGCACCAGCTCGGCAAAGGCCTCGCGGTGGGCGTAATCGCCGTAACCGAGCTTGAAGCCCTGGCCGTGGGCGGCGAAAAAGGCGTTGTATTTCTCGGGGTCTTCCTTGGCCATGGCTTTGAGCTTGTCCAGGATCTGCTTGACCAGCACGGACTGGATCTTGCGCAGGACCACGTTTTCCTGAAGCGTCTCGCGGGAGATGTTGAGCGGCAGGTCCTCGGTGTCCACCACGCCGCGCACGAAGCCCAGGAATTCGGGAATGAGTTCCTTGGCTTCCTTGGAGATGAGCACCCGGCGCACGTACAGGTCAAGGCCGTGGTGGAGCTGGTCGCGCATGGGCATGGGACCCAGGCCGTGCTTGGGGATAAACAGCAAGGCCGTGAACTGCACCGGCGCGTCCACGCTGACGTGGATGGTGGCCAGCGGCTCCTCGGCGTCGTAGGTGAGGAACTGGTAGAATTCCTTGTATTGCTCCGGGGTCACCGAGAATTTGGACTCGCGCCACAGGGCCGGGATGGTGTTGGTTTTTTCGCCGTCAAGGAGAATGGGGAAGGAGATGAAGTTGGAGTGCTTGCGCAGCACCGACTTGATGCGCTCTGGGTCGGCGTATTCCTTGGCCTCTTCCTTGAGGGTGATCTCGATGGTCGTGCCGCGCGAAACCTCGCCGTCCACGTCCTCGATGGTGAAGCTGCCCGAACCGTCGGACACCCAGCGGGCCGGGGCGGCCTGCGGGGCGGCCGAGCGGGAGGTGACGATCACCTGGTCGGCCACCATGAATACGGAATAGAACCCGACGCCGAACCGGCCGATGAGGTTGGAGGCGGCGTCCTTGTTCTCGGACACCGACTTCATGAAGGCCTCGGTGCCGGATTTGGCGATGGTGCCGAGGTGGTCGACGAGTTCGTCGCGGGTCATGCCGCAGCCGGTGTCGACGATGGTCAGGCGTCCGGCATCCTTGTCGGCGGTGATGCGGATTTCGAGCGCCTCGTCGGGATCGGCCACGACCGTGCCCCGGTTTTGCTCGAAGCGCAGCTTGTCCAGGGCGTCGGAGGCGTTGGACACCAGCTCGCGCAAAAATATCTCGCGATTGGTGTAGATGGAGTGAGTGATGATATCGAGGAGCTTGCGGATCTCGGCGCGAAATTCATGAGTTTCGCCGTGGCTGGCGGACATGGGCGGTCTCCTTTCTCCGTGATGTCGGGGAAAGCGGCAAAAGCGTCCGGCTCCGTCTGTTCGGACGGCGCGGCGCGTTGTCGCATCCTCGGGAAATCTGTCGGGAAAATAGATAAGCCGGCCGGGAGGACTGTCAAGGCCGCAAGTGTTGCCCGCCGACCATTGACAGTGCCGGCCCCTGGCTTATTTTTCGCACAGAAGTGTCCAAATGTCAGGAGGAGCATCCATGGTCATTGATTTAAGCCCTTTTTACGGCGCAACGACCCCGTTTGACCGGCTTTTCGAGACGCTTTGGCCTTCCATGGCCATCAGTCAGCGCGGCACGGCCTATCCCCCCGTCAACATCGGCGAGGACGACGAGAACCTCTATGTCCGGTGCGAGATTCCGGGCATGGCCATTGCCGACATCGACCTGACGCTGACCGACGCAAGCCTGGTCATCAAGGGCGAGCGCAAGGCGGAGCGCGGCAAGTATTACCGGCAGGAACGCCCGACCGGCGTGTTCCAGCGGGTGGTCAACATTTCGGGCGGGGTCAGCCGCGACAAGGTCACGGCCACCATGCGCGACGGCCTGCTCGAAGTCGTGCTGCCCAAGTTAAATGAGAACAAGCCCAAAAAGATCAGCATCGTGACGCTCTAACCCGGGCGACGCCCCGGCAAAGGAGGACGAAGCCATGGCCGATACCGTCGCCAAGGCCGAAGAACGCCGGCTGCCCAGGGTCAAGCCGGCCACGGACATCATCGAAAAGGAAGACGGCTTCTACATCTATCTGGACATGCCCGGCGTGTCCAAAGAGCACCTCGTCATCGACCTCAACGAGGACGAACTCAAGGTTTCGGGCAAGGCCGAATACGCCCTGGCCGAAGGCCAGAAGCTTGGGCATGTGGAGTTCGGCGGCGGCGAATACTTCCGCAGCTTCACCGTGTCGCACATCGTGGACAAGGAACGCATCAAGGCCTCGCTGCGAGACGGCGTGCTGGAACTGCATCTGCCCCGCCAGGAAAAGGTCCAGCCCCGCAAGATTGAGATTCAGGCCGGCTAGTCGGAAGCCGGGACGGTTCGCCGGTTGCAAGGCTGCCAAGCCGGGACGCGAACAGGCGTCCCGGCTTTTTTCTTGCCTCGTCCCCTCCAAGAGGGTGGACGTGCATCGGGGCGCACTCGGCTGGAAGCGAAGCACTGCAATGAAATAAGGGGGTGTGGCGGAAAGATGTGTATTTCAAAAATGTAATAGACGATCTAATGCAGCGTTTGAAATGGTTTTCAAGTCGTTTGACAATGCTTCAAAATGGAAATCCTCGTTCTTCCAGTTGACAAGGGGAATAAACCATATGCAATGTCTGGCGTTATGCCTACTCTACGATAAGGAGAAACCATGGAAGACCATATCAAGAGTGCCCTGGAGATCGTCAAAGCCCAGGCCTCGGTGCGCAGCATGACCGATGAGGAGATTTCCTCCATGGTGCGCCGGTTGGCCGCCGGCATCCTCGAAATCAGCCTCGGCTTGTGCCCCCAGGACGACGAGAACGTCGTGGAACTGGACCCCAAAAAGGCGGTCAAAGAGAAATCCATCACCTGCCTGGAGTGCGGCAAATCCTTCAAGGTGATCACCCGCAAGCATCTGGCCACCCATGGGCTGTCGCCCGAGGAGTACAAGGCCAAGCACGGCTACAAGAAGACCATGCCCTTGGTGTGCAAGGGCTTGCAGCGGGAACGCCGTAAAAAGATGAAGGATATGCGGCTCTGGGAGAAGAAGGTGAAAACAGTGGCCTAAGGCGGGCGATTTCGGTATAGGAAAGCACCATTTCGGGAAATGGCCGCAGGATTTTCGTGGGCGGGTTTCCGCCCCCGGCAATCCGGGTGGTTCCCAACGATAAGGAGATCGCACGCACATGGCTAAAACAGACATTATCGCCAAGATCCAGGCCAATGCCGGCATTGCCACCAAGGCCGAGGCCGGCAAGGTCCTCGACGCCGTTCTGGGCGC
>JAEZEM010000440.1 GCA_023417745.1 Pseudomonadota bacterium | reverse complement strand
TCCCGGGCCAGCCCGGCCACGGCCTGGCCGGCGGCGGCGGCCGAGTCGGCCACGGCCGTGGCCAACACCTTTCCGGCCCCGTCCGCGCCGGCGGCCGACAGGGTCAGCTCCAGCGGCCGGGGGCCGCCCAGGCGCGCGTAGAGTGCCTGGGCGCCTGCCTCCACCTCGTAAAGGACGGCCTCCCGGTCCTCCCCGGCCAGATCGGCCATGCCCGTGGCCGTGACGGCCAGCCCGTCCGGGGCCGGCAGCCCCATGCGTCGGCCAAGTACGGCCAGCCCTACGGCGGCCAGCCCCACAAGCGGCTCCATTTCCCAGCCGATCTCGGCGAAGGGCAGCACCCGACGCCTGGCGTAGAGCCCCATGCCGCCGGCCAGGATGTCTTCCAGGGCGTCCTTGACGGTCAGGTAGGCGTCGTAGAGCCCGACGCAGCTTTCGTCGGCCATGCCGTTTAAGTGGTAGGCGCTCAGGTGGGTCAGGCGACAGACTTCGCGCACGGCGCTTTCGAGGTAGGCCGCGTCAAAGACATATTCGCCGCCAAGGGCGCGGTCCATCCGGGCCATGCCTTCCAGGGCGGCGGTGTTGGCGGCCAGGATGCGCTTGAACGTGCGAAACACAAAGCGGGCCGAGCCCGGCCCCATGGCGGCGTTTTGACGTTTCTCCCGGGCGCTTGGCGGCATGGCGCGGCTAGGGGACGAGCCCCCGCTCCTTTTCGATGCGGCGCACGCCTTCGAGGATCTTGGTCAGTTTGAACGGCTTGGCCACGAAGTCGAACACGCCCTTGCGAAACGATTCGCGCGCGGTTTCCAGGGTGGCGAAGCCGGTGATGACGATGACGTCGGTGTCCGGGGAAAGGGCCTTGACCTTGCCCAGAAAGGCCAGGCCGTCCAGGCCCTGCATCTTGAGATCGGTGATGACCACGTCGAAGCGGCGCTGCTCCACCCGGGCCAAGGCCTCGGCCGGTTGGCTAAAGGCTTCGGCCTCGTAGCCGGCCTTTTGGAAAAAGGGCTTGAGGCGCTTGCAGACGATGGGCTCGTCGTCAAGGACCAGGATGCTGGTCCGGCGACGCTTGGGCGACGGGTCCGGGCCGGAGTCCGCGCCGTCTGGCGCGTGCGGGACAGAGAAATCGTCTGGGGTGTCGGGGTTCACTCGCGCGTCTCCTTCACGGCGGCCAGGCGGTTGAAAAAGGTCTCAAGGTGGCGTTGCCCGGCTTCGTCGGAGTCGAGCCTGGCGTCGAGCTGGCGGGTGTAGCCGATAAGCCCGCCGAGCATGAACATCTTGTCCAGCATGGCCCGGGTGGGGTGCTTTTTCACCCGTCCCGTGACCATGTCGCCCTTGATCTCCACCACGAAATCGAATTGCTCCAGCACGGCCGCGACCAGGCTGGCCCGGCGGGAACGGCGGGTCAGGTCCGTCACCCCGCCCATGAAGCGGAAGAAGATGACGTTGTCGTTGATCGAGCCGCCGAGGTAGGCGTCCACCACCGTGAAATGGTAGCCCAGGCGCAGATGCAGGTTGAGGTATTCTTTGGAAATGACGGCCAGGTTGCGGCCCAGGCGGGCGGGATGGGCCATGTCCGCCCCGAAGGTCCGGGTCAGGCTCGACATGAAGCTGCCCATGTCCACGCCCACGGGGGCGGTCTCCCACATGCCGGTCATGGTCATGCCTTCCAGGATGGTCTTGAGCGGCCGGCAGCGGATGTCCTTTTCCTCGACCCCGGGGCCGGCGGCCGGGTCCAGGCCGCCCTCCACGTCGATGACGGTAAGCCCCAGGGGGAGCCTGGTGTCGAGCTTTCGCGGCGCGCCCTGGGTGATCTCCTGATGGGTTTCGGCCAGGCCGATGAGCTTGTCCACGGCCCGCTGGTGCACGTAGCGGGCGATGTCGTGGAAGGTTTTGCAGTTTTCCGGCCGAAAGGCCTCGGACTGGGGGTCGAGCAGGGTCAGCGGGCTGACGTGGCGCAGGACGCGTTTGAGGGTCCGGTATTCCCAGGATTCCTCGAAGACGTCCTCGCGCACCAGTTCGTTGCGGCAAAGCGCTTCCACCAGTCCCTCGTAGACAACCACGTGGTCGGCGTCCAGGGTGATTTCCTGGCCCTGGCGCAGGGTCCGGGTGGCCGGGCCTGCGCCGACCAGGGTCGGCACGCGCAGCTCCCGGGCGATGGTGGCCATGTGTCCGGTGGCCGATCCCACGTCGGTGATGATGCCCCGGCACTTGGGCATGACCTTGGCGAAACGCGGGGAGGAATGTCGGGACACCAGGATGGCCCCGTACGGGAAATCCGACAGATCCTCGCCCTCGCCGACGAGCTGGACCGGGCCGGAGGCCACGCCGCCCATGGCGGTGATGCCCTTGCCGGACAGGAGCACCGGCGCATCCCGGGCCGCTTCGGCCGCGTCCGGGGCCAGGGCGCAGGCCCGGGGCCGGATGGACAGGGGGCGGGCCTGCAGGAGCAACAGCTCGCCCTGGCCGGTGATGGCCCATTCCACGTCCAGGGGGCGCTTGAAAAACCGCTCCAGGTTCATGGCCGTGCGGGCCAGCCGGGC
>JAEZEM010000270.1 GCA_023417745.1 Pseudomonadota bacterium | reverse complement strand
AGTCATTTCCTGGTCATCCGGCGTGATGGATGAAATGGAGACCGTGCTCCATATTTTCAAGCAATTGAAATATGGCGCGTCCTTTGATGACGTCATGGATGAAGTCGTCGTGTCAAAGAGCAATATCAGCGTTTTGCTGGATTACGGCGCGCTGTTGCTCACCGCTTCGCGGGATGCCGCGGACAAGGAAGCGGTGACGGAACAGGAAAGAAAGGACGCCTTGAAGGCGGTTGCGGCGGTGCATGCCAGGCTCTGCCATGTCGTCGATTCAGGGCACAGCCTGGATGTGGAAGAGAACATCCTGTATGTCGCGCAGTGCCGAAGACAATTTGTCGATGAAATCCGGTCAAACATGGCGTTGGCGAGCACGGACGACAGCCTGTCTGCGGCGTTTCGAAACACTTAGCGTTGGTTCTGCCTTTTTTCGCCAAACGCCCCGGCCGGCCATCCCGGTCGGGGCGTTTGCGTCAGGGCAAGCGTCTTCAGCCGAGCACGGCCTGTTTGATGGCCTCGATGCCCAGACGCTCCACGAACCGGGCGGCCCGTTCGCGCTTCTTGGCGTTGGCGGCATAGTAGCCGATGAGCTTCTCGGACAGGTCGATGACCTGCTCCTTGGTGAGGTCCTCGGCCACCACGTCGCCGATGCGCGGCCGGGCTCCGGGATGGCCGCCAAAAATCACGGTCCAACCGGACTTCTTGCCGAGTACGCCCAGGTCGCGCACATAGCTTTCCGAACAGCAAAACGGACAGCCCGACACCGACAGCTTGAACTTGCCCGGCAGGTCGCGGCCGACAAAGAGCTTTTCCATTTCCAGGCCCAGCCCCAGGCTGTCCTGGACGCCGAACTTGCACACGCTGGTGCCCGGGCAGGCCTGGACGAAATGCACGCACAGCTCCAGGGCTTGCCCCACGTCCGTGCCCAGGTCCTTCCAGATGGCGTCCACGTCCTCGGCCTTGACCCCGACCAGGGCCAAACGCTGGCCGGAGGTGATTTTCACGATGGGGACGGCGTATTTCTTGACGACGAGGTTGAGGGCTTCGAGCACTTCGGGGGAAATGAGCCCCACCGGCGTGCGGGGGACGATGGCGTAGGTCTGCTGGTCACGTTGTAAAATGGCCCCGGTGGGGGCGTCGTTGGCGCTCATGGCGGCTCCTTGGCGGATGGTCTGAAGGGGAGTGAATATATGGGCCTGCGCAAGCTGCGATAGGTGGCCGGTCCGTGGTTCGAGGGCGGCCCGGGCAAGCGGCCGCCAAAAGACGAGCATAAACACGGATCGCGGCCTGTTGTCACCCACAAAAAAACCGCCAGGGATGCCGGATGGTTTGTCTTGACGGTTTTATCAAACCGCCGGGGGGGAGAGGCTCCTCCCCCGCCCGGATCGGGTTCGTGGGCCAAGATTCTCAGGCCAGGGCGCGGCGGCGCGGAGCCTGGGGCAGGGCGGCACGGCCCGACGAGCCGCCCTGCATCTCCTGCACCATGGCGCCGAGTTCCTGGGCCTGCTGGGCCAGATCGGAAACGGCCTGGGCCGACTGGCGCAGGGCATCCATGGTCTCGGCGGCGATGCGGTTGACCTCTTCCACCGAACGGTTGATTTCCTCGCTGGCCGAGGACTGTTCCTCGGAGGCCGTGGCAATGGCCCGGACCTGGTCGGTGCTCATGTCGACGTAGTTGACGATTTCGCCCAGGGCGGTCCCCGAGGCCTTGGCCAGGTCCGTGGCGTCCTCGATGGTTTTGACGGTCCGGTCCACGTTGTCGATGTTCTTGCGCGTGCCGTGCTGGATCTGCTGGATGGCGTCGCCCACTTCTTTGGTGGCGGTCATGGTCTTTTCGGCCAGCTTGCGGACTTCATCGGCCACCACGGCAAAGCCACGTCCGGCCTCGCCGGCCCGGGCCGCTTCGATGGCGGCGTTTAGGGCGAGCAGATTCGTCTGATCGGCGATGTCGGAAATCACGTTCATGATGTGGCCGATGCCTTCGGCCTGCTGGCCGAGGGTCGTCATGTCCGACTTGAGTTCCAGGGACTGGCTTTGGACCTGGCCGATGCCGGCCACCACCTTGCCCACGATGGACGCGCCTTCTTGGGCCTTGTCCTTAGCCTTTTCGGCCGTGTCCGTGGCCTGGGAGGCGTTTTTCGCCACTTCGAGCACCGTGGCGTTCATTTCCTCCATGGCCGTGGCCGTTTCGGCCAGGCGCTGGGACTGGTGCTCCGCCCCCTGGCTGGACTGTTCCACCTGGGTCGAAAGTTGTTCAGAGGCCGAGGAGATCACCTGCACCACCGAGGACAGGCGATCGGCGGCCTGGAGCATCCCCTGTTCCCGGGCCGATTCCGCCTCGGCCTTGGCCGCCTCGGCTTCCCGGGTCGCTTCCCTGGCCTTCTGAGCTTCCTGTTCGGCCTGGGCCGAGGTGGCGTTGGCCTCTTCGATCTTCGCCTTGAGATTGGCCACCATCTGCTTGAGCACGGCGAAAACGCCGCCGTCGCCGTTGTGGGGCTTGAAGCGGATGTCCATTTCGCCGGCCGCGATGCGGCTGGCGATTTCGTGCAGATAACCCGGGTCTTCGCCAAGCTGTTTGGACACGCCCCGCAGGATGAAGACGCAGACCACGAGGCCGGTCAAGGTGGCCAGGCACAGGACGAAAACAACGGCGTTTCTGCCCTGGTGATAGGCGGCCTTGCCGGTCGCGGCGGAATCGGCCGCGCCCTTGGTGTTGATGGTGATGAGTTTGTCGAGATCAGTCATGATGGTGTTGAAGACCGTGCGGGATTCGCCTTCGGTGAGGGCCTTGGCTTCGTCGTTCTGGTTTTTGCGGGACAGATCCAACAGTCGGCTGGAGATGGTGAAGTATTGGGTCAGCTCGGCGGAAAAAGTGTTGAAAATGGCCCGCTCCTCACTAGAGCTTATGAGCTTTTCGTAACGCGAAATATCCTGCGTAAGCTTGGATTTTGCGTCTCCGTAACGAGTTTCGTAGTTCCGCATGACGCCTTCGTCGGTCGAAAGAACATGCAACAGCTCCTGTCGCCGCAGCGTCTGCATGGATTGGGCGACGTCCGAGATGGCTTCGACGCTCGGCAGCCAGTTTGTCGACAAGTCATCCACGGATTTGTCGATATTGCCGAGAACCGCCAACGAAACGACGTTGCCGACGACCTGCAAGACGATGAGCAAGGCAAAGGCCGCGATAAGTTTCGTGGAAAGCCGAACACGTGACAGCATGGGACACTCCTGGGTTGAAGGTGTCTCGAGCGGCTGATCCGGCGGTGAAACTGTGCGGTCATCCGCCAAGTCGACGGTGAGCCTCGGCAACGGAGTCCGCGCGAACAACGGCTTGGAGCGTCTCGCGGAAAGGAGGGAATGCACTTACGGTAGCACGGCAAAATGAGAAATGGCAACAGGGCGGGACGATTTCGTCGAGAGCCCGGCGTTTCTCCGGTCCGCGCCCTTGAGTCCTGCGGCTGCCTGGGCTACACCCCCCGGACTACACCCCGCCGGGAGGCTGTCTTGGGCAAGCTCAACGTGGAAAAATTGTCCCCCAATCCGGAATTCGACCTGTTTTTATACCTGCGCGTCTGCGGCGCTCCCAAGGTCGAACAACACGTCATCGATTTGTGCCAGTCCCAATGGGACGCCTTCAAGGAACACCTCAAGGGCTACCGCTTCGCCCCGGCCGGCTCCAAACGCGGCGTGGCGCTCTTTTTCCTGGAACCCGCCGCCGAAGGCCTGGTGGAGGACGCCTGGGGCCGCTCGGCCACCGAAGGCTTCGCCATTCACAACCTGGCCGTTTCCATGGTCATGGCCGCCGCCGGCGAGCAGGTCCCGGAAATCGAGGCCGGCGCTTGCGCGCCCCTGCCCACCCCGGACCGCGACCTCAAGCGGCGCATGGAACGCCTGGGCCTGGTCTGGAACGAGGTGGGCAACGTCAGCGTGCAATACGCCGTCATGACCCACGATCCCTATCTCGGCGGCTGCGCCGTCTGCCATCTGCGCGCTTCCTGCCCCAAAAGCGACGTGCCCAAGGGCGCGTAAGGGCCATCAAACGGGCAGTGCCCGCATCCGACGGAGGTTCGCTCCATCGGATGCGGGCACTGCCCGTTTATGGCTGTGTGACTGCCGGATTACCAGATGTTGCGGACCTTGACGCCTCGTTTGGCCATGTGGTCCTTGCAGTCCTTGATGCTGTATTCGCCGTAGTGGACGATGGAGGCGATAAGGGCCGCCGAGGCCTTGCCGGTGGTGACGGCGTCGGCCATGTGATCGGGATTGCCGGCCCCGCCCGAGGCGATGACCGGAATGGTGACGGCTTCGGCGATCAGGCGGGTGAGCGTGAGTTCATAGCCGGTCTTGGCCCCGTCGGCGTCGATGGAGTTGCAGCAGATTTCGCCGGCTCCCAGGGCTTCGACAGTCTTGGCCCATTCCAGGGCGTCCAGGCCCATGGCCTTGCGGCCGCCGTGGATGACGATCTCATAGCCCGAGGGGATCTGCTCGGACACGCCGACATGCTTGACGTCCATGCCGACCACCACGCACTGGGAACCGAAGGCGGCCGCGCCCTGGCTGATGATGTCGGGGTTTTTGACGGCGGCGGAATTGACCGAGATCTTTTCCGCGCCGGCCAGCAGCACCGCCCGCATGTCTTCGACGGTGGAGATGCCGCCGCCCACGGAAAACGGGATGAAGATTTCCCGGGCCACCCGGTCCACCACGTCGAGCATGATGCCCCGGCCTTCGCTGGAGGCGGTGATGTCGTAGAAGACGAGTTCATCGGCCCCGGCCTCGTAGTAGAGGCGGGCGGTTTCCACGGGATCGCCGATGTCCACGTTGCCTTGGAACTTGATGCCCTTGGTGAGCTTGCCGTCGCGGACGTCGAGGCAGGGAATGACGCGTTTGGAGAGCATGTGTTAGGCCTCCTGGCAGTAGGCGGCGAAGTTGCGCAGGAGCGCCAGCCCCGGGCGACCGCTTTTTTCCGGGTGGAACTGCACGGCCCACAGGCCACGGCGTCCGTGGACGGAGCAGAAGTCCAGGCCGTAATGGGTGAGGCCGAGGACGTATTCGGGGGCCGGCACGGGATAGTAGCTGTGGACGAAGTAGAATTCCGAAGCCGGGGCGATGCCGTCGAAGAGTTCGCATTCCTTGGCCAGGGCGACGTTGTTCCAGCCCATGTGCGGGATGCGGATGGGCTGGTCGTCCTCGTCGGTGAGCGCCGGGTTGAACATGGCGCACTGGCCGGGAATGATGCCCAGGGCCTTGGTGTCGTTTTCCGGGCTGTAGTCGAGAATGATCTGGCAACCGAGACAGATGCCCAGCAGCGGCTTTGCGGCGGCGACCT
>JAEZEM010000262.1 GCA_023417745.1 Pseudomonadota bacterium | reverse complement strand
TCGTCGTTCCAGGAAAAGAGCAGATTATAGGCCAGATCCCAAAGCGGCCGCAGCTTCTCCGGAAGTTTCGGCACCACGCTGTAGACACGTAACGGCTGCATAGGTTCCCCTTGAGTAAGTCCTTGCGGTCGCACGGCGTCGCCGCTGTGCGTCGTCATGCCGGCATCTATCCATAAGGTTCCGCAAAAGGCAAGGCCGCCCCGAAAACGTCGCCGAGATGACGCCGGACGCCGACCGGCCGAGGCTTGGCTCCCGTCCGGGCCTGGCGGAAACGGCCCGGCCGGGATTGTGCTTGCTCGTCGCCGAGGTTTCGGCGCATACCCGGGAACGCGCGGCGCAGGCCGCCGCCAAGGCGGCCTGCGCCTTGGCCGGGGAGAGCGCTCATGAGCAAGCTGCATCTGAAATTCACCGACCGCGTCGGCATCGTGGCCGACATCTCCGCGCTGCTGGCCAGCCGGGGCCATAACATCCTGTCCATGGAAGTGGCCCAGGAGCACGGCTGCGCCCATGTCTTCCTGGAGATCGACCACGAGCGCGGCGACTGCCCGCGCAAGGATCTCATGTCCATGCTGGCCGCCTGCCCGGGGTTGCTGCGCATCAGCTGCATCGAGGCCATGCCCCACGAAAAGCAGGCCAACCTGCTGCGCACCGTCCTGGACAACGTGGACGAGTCCGTGGTCGCCATCGACGCCAGCGGCTGCGTGACCCTTATAAACAACGTGGCCCGGGAGAACTTCAAGTGCGGCCGGGCCGACCTCGTCGGCCGCCATGTGCGCGAGCTGCCCCTGCCCGACCACGCCATCCTGGGCTGCCTGGAAGGCCGGCGCTACAACAACGTCCGCAAGAACGTGGCCGTGGGGCGAAAGCGCCTGCAATACTTCGCCACCGGCCGCCCCATCCTCGACGCCGAGGGCGGCGTGACCGGGGCGGTGGAGATCGCCAAGGACGCCCAGGAGATCCGCGACCTGGCCAAGTCCATCTACGAGCCGGCCGACGTGGGCTTTAGCGACGTCATCGGGGCCAGCGCGGCCATGCGCCAAGTGGTGGCCATGGCCGAAAAAATCGCCACCTCCGAGGCCATCGTGACCATCCGGGGCGAATCCGGCACCGGCAAGGACATGCTGGCCCAGGCCATGCACGCCGCCAGCGGCCTGCCCGGCCAGTTCGTGGCCATCAACTGCGCGGCCGTGCCTGAAACGCTCATGGAAAGCGAGCTGTTCGGCTACGTGGGCGGCGCGTTTTCCGGGGCCAGGCGCGAGGGCAAGCCCGGGCTGTTCGAGTTGGCCAAGGACGGCACGGTGTTTTTCGACGAAATCGCCGAGATGCCGCTGGCCGCCCAGGCCAAGATCCTGCGCCTGATCCAGAACGGCCGCCTGCGCCGCCTGGGCGACAGCCGGGAAACCCAGGCCAACGCCCGCATCATCACGGCCACCAACCGCAATCTGGAGCAGTTCGTGGAAAAAGGGCTTTTCCGCGAGGATCTCTACTACCGCATAAACGTCCTGCCCCTGCACATCCCGCCCCTGCGCGAGCGTCCTGAGGACATCTGCCCCCTGGCCGACCATTTTTTGTTCCAGCTCTCGGCCCGCCTGGGCAAGGAGCTGACAGGCTTCGACGCCGCCGCCCGGGACAAGCTTTCGCGCCACGGCTGGCCCGGCAACGTGCGGGAACTCAAAAACGTGGTCGATCGCGCCGCCATCCTGTGCGACCAGCCGGTCATCGGCGCACGCCACGTGCTGCTCGTCCACGAGCTTGGCCGCGACCCCCTGGCCGACGGCCCCCCGGCCTCCGGCGACGGCGGCCGGCTGTCCCTGCGGGCGGCCATGGAGCGCTACGAGCGCGACCTGCTCGAAAGCGCGCTCAAAGGGCGAAAAAGTCTGCGCCAGGCCGCCCGGGAACTCGGCCTGTCCCATACGGCCTTGCTGGCCAAGGTCAAAAAGCATCATTTGGCATGAAAACGGACCACTGGTTCGTTTCTATGCCATATTTTTATCTTTTCAATTTCAGTCTATTAACTCTCGTAGTTGGTTTCTTGGAAACTTTTCGTTCCAAAAACCGCTGTCTCATTCCGCCGGCCTTGGTCTGGCCGGCTGGTTTGCCGTTCGGCGCGATCCGGCAGGGTCGGGCAGGCGTCGCCAAACCGTTTGCTAAGATGCCGCGGTTTTACATTTTTTGCATATTTCGCAAAAACGCCGCCGTCAGGCGACACTTTTTTCGGCATCCCGGATAACCCTGGCAAGGGACTTGCTAACCAAGGGAGACGGCAAGAGAAATTCCCTGACGGCAACCCGTAAATCGGAGTTTGAAATGATCGTTGGCATCCTCAAAGAGATCAAGTCCGAAGAGAATCGCGTCTGCATGACCCCGGCCGGCGTGGAAGTGATGCGCCAAAATGGTCATACCATGCTGGTCGAGAAAAATGCCGGCGCGGGAAGCGGGTTCGACGACGACGCCTACATCGCCGCCGGCGCGGAGATGGTGGCCACGCCCAAGGAAATCTACGAGCGCGCCGACATGGTCATGCACGTCAAGGAGCCTCTGCCGGCCGAATACGACCTTATCCGCGAAGGCCAGATCGTGTTCACCTACCTGCACCTGGCCGCCGACGAGCGCCAGACCCACGCGCTGATCAAGAGCAAGTGCGTCGGCGTCGCCTACGAAACCATCCAGAAGGCCGACGGCTCCCTGCCCCTGCTCACCCCCATGAGCGAGGTCGCCGGCCGCATGGCCATCCAGCAGGGCGCGAAATACCTCGAAATGGAACACGGGGGCCTCGGCGTGCTGCTCGGCGGCGTCACCGGCGTCGATCCGGCCACGGTGGTGGTCATCGGCGGCGGCGAAGTCGGGGCCAACGCGGCCAGGATGGCCTGCGGCCTGGGGGCCAAGGTCTACATCCTCGACCTCAACCTGGACCGCCTGCGCTACTTAAGCGACATCATGCCCAAAAACTGCTTCCCGCTCATGTCCAGCCCGGCCCTGTTGCGCGATCTGCTCACCCGGGCCGACGTGGTCATCGGCGCGGTCCTCATCCCCGGCGCCAAGGCCCCCAAGCTCATCACCCGGGAAATGCTCGCCACCATGAAAAAGGGCGCGGTCCTCGTGGACGTGGCCATCGACCAGGGCGGCTGCTTCGAAACCTCCCGCCCCACCACCCACGGCGACCCCATCTACACCGTGGACGGCGTGATCCACTACTGCGTGGCCAACATGCCCGGCGCGGTGGCCAAAACCTCCACCATGGCCCTGACCAACGCCACCTTGCCCTACGCCCTGCAGATCGCCGGCAAGGGCTGGAAAGAGGCTATGCAGGAGTCCGCCGAGATCAAGGCCGGAGCCAACGTCGTCCACGGCAAGGTCACCTACAAGGGCGTCTCCGACGCCTTCGGCCTGGAATACACCCCGGTGGACA
>JAEZEM010000416.1 GCA_023417745.1 Pseudomonadota bacterium | reverse complement strand
GTCGTAGACCAGGGTGAAAAGCGCGCCGTCCCTATTTTCGCGCACCCCGCACAGCCCGCGCCGGCCCGGCGCGATGCGACAGAAATGCGAACAAAGCCGGCAGGACACGCGGCCGTCCGGCAGGGCTTTCCACAGCGCGGCGGGATGCATGGCGACCTCCCTTTCTTGATGTTGGGACAATGGCCTCAGGAACCGCTGGCCGGGGTCTGGGCCGGCGGTTGGCCCTGGGGCTGGCCGGCCTGATTCCACTGATTCCAGGGATTGCCCTGGCTGCCGGGTTGCCCTTGGGGCGGCTGGCCGCCCTGGCCGCCGGGTTGTTGGCCCTGGCCCGGCTGGCTGTATTGCCCGTATTGCCCGGGTTGGCCTTGCCGACCGGACGGCTGCTGGCCTTGCTGACCGGGCTGTTGGCCGCCGGGACGACCCGGTTGCCCCGGCGGTGCGGGTTGGCCTTGCTGGCCGTAGGGGCCGGGGGGCATGCCGATTTGCGGATAGATGTAGAACGGGCCGGCCTGGGACTGGCCCTGGTCCTTTTTGGGGCGCGGGCCGACCTGCATGGTGACGTTGCCGTCGTCGTCGCGACCGAGCTTGCCGTGGTCGATGGTGCCGATGCGCGTGTCGCGGCGGGGGGCGTCGTCGCGGTCCCAGTCGCTGGGCGAAGGCGGCTCGGGCGGCGGGCCGTAGGCCGGGGACTGGCCGGACGGGCCGGAGCCGCCGTCGGCCAGGGCCGGACAGGGCAGGGCCATGGCCAGGGTCAGGGCGGCGGCCAGGAACAGTCCCGGGGTTCGGCCCGGGGCCGCGTTCCCTTGAACTCCGTCGGCAAAGCGGCTAGCATGGCGCGTTTTCATACGGCATTTCCCCCAAGGAGCGACCCATCATGGCCGACAGAGCGGCAGCCTACAAGGCGGCGGGCGTCGACATCGACGCCGGCAATACCCTGGTTTCGCGCATCAAGTCCCTTGTGGCCGGCACGTACGGCAAGGGCGTCCTTTCGGATATCGGCGGTTTCGGCGGGCTGTTCAAGCTCGACACCGAGACCTGCGCGGAACCGGTGCTGGTCTCCGGCACCGACGGGGTGGGCACCAAGCTCAAGCTCGCCCATGAGTTCGCCAAGCATGATACCATTGGTATCGACCTTGTGGCCATGTGTGTCAACGACATCCTGGTGCAGGGCGCAAAGCCCCTTTTCTTCCTCGACTACTTCGCCACCGGCAAGCTGTCCGTGGGGCTGGCCGAACAGGTCATCACCGGCATCGCCAACGGCTGCAAGGAAGCCGGCTGCGCGCTTCTCGGCGGCGAGACGGCCGAGATGCCCGGTTTTTACGCCGACGAAGAGTACGACCTGGCCGGCTTTTGCGTGGGGCTGGTGGACTACCCCAAGATCGTGGACGGCTCGTCCATCGGCGTTGGCGACGTGGTCATCGGCATCAACTCGTCCGGGCCGCACTCCAACGGCTATTCGCTGATCCGCAAGATTTTCGCCGCCTCGGGACTGGCCGGCAGCGATCCGCTGCCCAATTCCACCCAGACCATGGCCGAGGCGCTTTTGGCCCCCACCCGCATCTACGTCAAGACCGTGCTCAATTTGCTGCGCGACTTCGAGATTCGCGGCATGGTCCACATCACGGGCGGCGGGTTTTACGACAACGTCAACCGCGTCCTGCCCAAGGGCGTGGCGGCCAACATCCGTTTCGGCTCCTGGCATGTGCCGCCGGTGTTCGACTGGCTCAAGGCCCAGGGCAACCTGACCTGGCCGGAGATGCTGCAGATTTTCAACTGCGGCGTGGGTTACATGCTGGTGGTGGCCCCGGAGATCGCCGACGACGTGATGCAGCGCTTAAAAGCCCTGGGCGAGTACGCCCGGGTCATCGGCCGCATCGACATCCGCAAGGACGGGGCCGAGCAGGTCGAAGTGACTTTCCCGGACGGCGAAGCCTAGGTTGTGCCCACGGACAGCGCAGAGGACATTTCGCAGACAACAGGCTAAACCATGGTTTTTTAAAAATACTCTCGTATTTTTTGGGGGATGTGAAGCCTAGGCCGATCTTTCCCTGAAACGCCGACGCCGCCCCTGGCGCGGACCGGATACTCCGGTCCGCGCCAGGGGCGGCGTCTCGTTTAGGGTTTGCACCCTTGAAATCCTTGCCGCCGACGTGGCCCCATTCCCCCTTTCCCCATTTGGGGGGTCCGGGGGCCTCAGGCCCCCGGCCGCCGGAGGCATCTTACTCTCCCTCTCACTCTTCCTCTTGCGTTCTCAATCCGTCCTTATCCCCCAAGTACGGATTGAAATACCCGAATTTCAACCAGGGGCAGGACTTGCGCAGGCGTTTGCGGAAGTGGGCCAGCCCCATGGAGGCCTGTCGGGCGGGGTCGGCCAGGACGCCGCTTGCGGTCGCCACCTGCATGTAGAGTTCGGGGTCGAGGTTGAGGTTTCGTAGCTGGATGAAGTCCACCTTGTGGGCATCGACCAGTTCGGTCAGCGCGGCCAGTTCGGCTTCGGTATCCGAGACGCCGGGGAAGAAGAGGTAGTTAAGCGACACGAAGAGTCCGCTGGCCTTGGCCCGGGCGATGGACTGGCGCACGTCGGCGAAGGCGTAGCCTTGGGGCCTATAGTAGGCTTGGTAGAGGGCCGGCTCGGCGCTGGACAGGCTCACGCGTATCGAAGACCCGCCGGCGGCGGCAAAGGTTTCGACGGCGTCTGGCAGGCTGGCGTTGGTGTTGATGTTGACCGTGCCCTGGCCGCCTGATTGGCGAAAGCGCGTGACGGCCTCGCCGATGACCTTGGCTTCGGTGAGCGGTTCGCCTTCGCAGCCCTGGCCGAAGGAGAAGACGGGCCGTTTTTCGCGGCGGCCGTGTTCGGTCATGACTTCGACGATCTCCTGGGCCGTGGGGCGAAAGCGGATGCGCGTCTGGGTCGAGGGAAAGCCGGAATCCGGGTCCTGGAGCGACAGGCAGCCGACGCAGCGGGCGTTGCAGGCCCGGGAGGTGGGCAGGGGCGCTTCGAAGCGGCCTAGGGCCAGGTTGCGGGCGGCCGGGCAGCAGGAGGTGAGGGCGCAGCCCGAGAGGTGATCGATGAGGCGGTTTTTGGGGAACTTGCGGCGCAGGGCCTGGGCTCCCTTCATGATGCGGTCGCGGGAGACGCCGGTAAATATCTGGCGCGGGTCGTTGTCGACCTTGGCGGCGCAGACGTAGAAGCGGTCGCCGCTAAAGCCCACTGCGCCGTAGGCGAAAAGGGGCAGTGTTGGCGCGCCGTCGCGGGCGGCGTAGGCGGCGGTGGCCGAAAGCGTGTAGCCCGGGCTGATAAAGGCGGCCACGGCGCGCTCTTCCAGGTGTTCGATCTCGCCGGAATCGGGATCAAAACCCAGGGCGTCGCGGCCGGGCAGCAGGAAGAGTTCAGACTCCGGGGGCAGGGCGATGATCTCGTCGGGCCTGGGCGGCTCCAGGCGGTCGCCCCGGCGCACGAGCATTTCGAGGTCCGGGTGGTCGTAGATGTTGCCGTCGTCGTCGGCGAAAACGAGTTTGGGGCGGGGCTTGTGTTCGGCCATGGGGACCTCCTTGCGCGAACGCCAAAAGGCGGAACCGCTTTCGCGGTTCCGCCTCGAATCGTCCTGTAATCGCCGCGTGGATTAACGCTTCGAGTACTGGAAGCGGGCGCGAGCGCCGCGCTGGCCGTACTTTTTGCGTTCCTTTTCGCGGGAGTCGCGGGTGAGCAGGCCGGCCTTCTTGAGAACGCCGCGCAGCTCGGGGTCCAGGATGCACAGGGCCCGGGAAATGCCGTGACGCACGGCTTCAGCCTGGCCGGTCATGCCGCCGCCGGCGACGTTGACCTTGATGTCCAGGCGGCCTTCCAGCTTGGTCAGGGCCAAGGCCTGACGCACGATGGCCAGCAGCGTGGGCCGGGGGAAGTACTCTTCGTAGGGCCGATCGTTAACGAGGATGCGGCCATTGCCTTTGTAGAGGCGGGTGCGGGCCACAGCAGATTTGCGGCGGCCGGTTCCGTAGTAAAATTCGTCGCTCATTGGTGCGTTCTCCGGGATGCCGGGTTAGACGTCCAGGGTTTCGGGCTTCTGGGCCTCGTGGGGGTGGGCTTCACCGGCGTAGATCTTGAGCTTTTTGAGCATGGCCCGACCGAGGCGGTTTTTGGGCAGCATGCCGCGCACGGCCTTGCGGATGACCTCTTCCGGCTTTTTGGCCAGCATGTCGCGCAGGGAGGTTTCCTTCAGGCCGCCGATCCATCCGGAGTGGCGATAGTATTTCTTCTGGTCCAGCTTGCGGCCGGTGGTCAGCACCTTGGCGGCGTTGA
>JAEZEM010000206.1 GCA_023417745.1 Pseudomonadota bacterium | reverse complement strand
TGGTCGCCACGGCGGGAGTGCTCATACTCTCGTCGTTGGCCATGCTTCGGGGCGGCGCGTTCATCATGTCGCCGGCTCCACTATGGGGTTCACTGGTCACCCTTGGTGACTTCCTGATCCTCGCCGTAGTGTTGCTGGTCGGCTTGAAACGCAAAAACCAGATCATCATATGGCTCACCGTGGCCCAGATCGTCGGACTTATTTGGTTCGACTTCTTCACGATCCAGGACCACGGCGCGACGCCGGCCTTTTTCGCGGACGACCTCAGCCTCGTCATGGTGCTGGTGGTGTCCATCGTCGGTTCCCTCATCGCCGTGTACGGCATCGGCTACATGAAGGAACACGAGGAACATCTGCATCTGACCACGTCGAAACAGCCTCAGTTTTTCTTCTTCATCGTCCTGTTCCTGGGCGCCATGAACGGCCTGGTCCTGGCCAACAACATGCTGTGGATGTACTTCTTCTGGGAATGCACCACCTTGTGCTCGTTCATGCTCATCGGCCATGACGACACCGAGATTGCCCGCAAAAACGCGGAACGCGCCCTGTGGATGAACGTGCTCGGCGGCACGGCCTTCCTGTTTGGCGTCATGCTCCTGTACAAGGTCACCGGCACCCTGTCGCTCCAGGAGATCCTGGCTCGCGGACCGGAATTCGCCGTGGCCGGCGGCGCCATCCTGGTGCCCATGTTCCTGCTGGTCTTCGCCGGCATGACCAAGGCCGCCCAGGCCCCGTTCCAGAGCTGGCTCACCGGGGCCATGGTCGCGCCCACCCCGGTCTCGGCCCTGCTCCACTCCTCGACCATGGTCAAGGCCGGCGTCTACATCATCGTGCGCCTGGCTCCGATCTACGCCGGCACCTACTTCAGCAACTTCGTGGCCCTGTTCGGGGCTTTCGTGTTTTTGGCCACGGCCTGCCTGGCCGCCGGCCAGTCCAACGGCAAGAAGATCCTGGCCTACTCCACCATCTCCAACCTGGCGCTTATTATCGCCTGCGCCGGCATCAATACTCCGGCCGCCATCACCGCAGCCATCCTGCTGATCCTGTTCCACGCCATCTCCAAGGCGCTCATGTTCCTGTGCGTCGGCGCCATTGAGCAGAAGATCGGCTCCCGCGACATCGAGGACATGCGCGGCCTGTTCGCCCGCATGCCCCGCACGGCGCTCGTCGCCGTCATCGGCATCCTGACCATGATGCTGCCGCCCTTTGGCATGCTCATGGCCAAGTGGATGGCCATCGAGTCGGCCCACGGCCAGTTCCTGCTCATGATCATGTTGGCCCTGGGTTCGGGTGTCACCGTGCTCTTCTGGTGCCGCTGGGCCGGCCTCATGCTGGCCACGCCCTTTGCCAAGGCCGCTCCTGAAGCCCAGGACAGCACCATCCGGGGACCGCTCTACCTCCTGGCCGGCCTGGCCGTGGTGTTGAGCTTCTTCTCGCCCCTGGTCTACAACGGCCTGGTCGCTCCCGTGGTCGCCATGTACTACAAGACCGCGCCGTACGTGCTGCGATTTGGCAACTTCGAATCCTCCACCGGCGTCTTCCTGGTCTATCCGCTGTTTATCCTGCTTGGCCTGGGCTTTTTCTTCGCCCTGCGCCAGACCCGCAAGATCACGGCCGCCCAGGTGGTTGGCCCCTACATGTGCGGCGAGCAGACCGCCGTTGACGGCAAGCCCGGCTTCCTCGGACCGCTTGGCCAGAACGTCACGGCCGTTTCCGGCAACTACTACCTGGAACAGTTCTTTGGGGAGGCCATGCTCTCCAAGTGGATCAACGTCATCGCCCTGGCCGTGCTGGTGATCATGCTCTTTGGAGGCGCCCTGTGATGACCAAAATCCTTCTCGCCGTCCTGGCCCTGGTCGCGGCCCCGATTCTCGGCGCGCTCATTACCGGCGTGGACCGTCGCATCACCGCCTGGCTGCAGTCCCGCTACGGGCCGCCGATCCTCCAGCCCCTCTACGACGTGCTCAAACTCCTGGGCAAACAGCCCATGCTCGTCAATACTTGGCAGGCCCTTTGCGCCTACGTCTACCTCGTCGGCGCGGCCCTGTCCGTGGTCTTGCTGTTTACCGGCTCCGACCTGCTGCTCATCTTCTTCGTGCTGACCGTGGGCGCCGTCTTTCTGGTCATGGGCGCCCTGGCCTCGCCGTCGCCCTACAGCCAGATCGGCGGCCAGCGCGAGCTGCTCCAGATGCTGGCCTACGAGCCGCTTCTCATCCTCGTGTTTGCCGCCATCGCCATGGTGACCGGCAGCTTCAAGGTCAGCGCGGTCTTTGAACTCAGCCGGCCCATGCTCTATGACCTGCCGCTGATGTTCATTGTCCTTGGCTACGCCCTGACCATCAAACTGCGCAAATCGCCGTTTGACATCTCGGCCAGCGCCCACGCCCACCAGGAACTGGTGCGCGGCGTCTACACCGAGTACTCCGGGCCCTATCTCGCCATGATCGAGATCGCCCACTGGTACGAGGTCATCCTGGTCCTTGGCATCTGCGCGCTGTTCTGGTCCACCAGCTTCGTCGGCATGATCGTGCTCGTGGCCCTGACCTACCTGGCCGAAATCATCGTGGACAACGTCACGGCGCGCCTCACCTGGCGGGTCATGCTCAAGTCCGCCGTCGGCATGGGGCTGGTCCTCACCGTGGTCAACATGCTGTGGCTCTATGCCCAATAACCACCGCGAAGCCAAAAGAGAGAGCACGCCATGTTAGGCAATCTGATCAATCAGGGACGCATCAAATCCCCGTGGGTGGTCCACTTCGACTGCGGCAGCTGCAACGGCTGCGACATCGAGGTGCTGGCCTGCCTCACCCCCCTTTACGACATTGAGCGCTTCGGCATCTTAAACATCGGCAACCCCAAGCACGCCGACGTGCTGCTCGTGACCGGCACCGTCAACCAGCGCAACAAGCACGTGCTCAAAAACATCTACGACCAGATGCCCGCTCCCAAAGCCGTCATCGCCATCGGCGCTTGCGGCTGCTCGGGCGGCGTGTTCCGCGAAGCCTACAATGTCGTCGGCGGCGTGGACAAGGTCATCCCCGTGGACGTGTACGTGCCCGGCTGCCCGGCCCGCCCCGAGGCCATCATCGACGGCGTGGTGGCGGCCCTGGAAAAAGTGAAGAAACTGCTCGGCATGACCGCCTAAGGGTCGCCGGGAACTAGGACGCAACCGGGGTTCGTCCCCGATTTCCAGGAGATTACCGTGCTGGAAACGATACCTTTGAGCCTCGATCAAGTCGCCGCCGTGGCCAAGGAGTGCTTTGACGACGGTTGGCGGCAGGTCACCATGACCGCCGTGGACGTCGGCGAGGCCGGCTTCGAAATCTTTTATCACTACGACAAAGATCTGGTCATGAAGCACTACCGGCTCTCCATCCCCAAGGAGACCGTGGTGCCGAGCATCTCGCCCGTCTATTTCTGCGCGCTGCTCATCGAAAACGAAATCCGCGACCAGTTCGGCATCTGCTTCTCCGACATCGTCCTCGATTTCGGCGGGGCCTTGTACCTTGAAGCTGAAGTCCGCGCCATGCCGTTCTGCAAGGTCAGCGTGGCCGAAAAACAGTCTTAAAGAGGGAAGCATATGGCCCGTACTATATTGCCTTTCGGTCCGCAGCACCCGGTCTTGCCGGAGCCGCTGCACTTAAAGCTCACCATCGAGGACGAAATCGTCATCGAGGCCCTGCCCACCCTGGGCTACGTCCACCGCGGGCTGGAAAAGCTTTGCGAAGTCCGCGACTTCAACCAAATGATCCAGATCGTCGAGCGCGTCTGCGGCATCTGCTCCTGCCTGCACGCCCTGTGCTACTGCGAAGGCGTCGAGCAGATTATGGGCATCGAAGTGCCGCGCCGCGCCAAGTACCTGCGCACCATCTGGGGCGAGCTGCACCGCGTGCACTCCCACCTGTTGTGGCTGGGCCTTTTTGCCGACGCCTTCGGCTTCGAGAGCCTTTTCATGCAGTTCTGGCGCGTGCGTGAGCGCATCATGGACATCATGGAAGCCACCTGCGGCAACCGCGTCGTGGTTTCCGTCAACGTCATCGGCGGCGTGCGCCGTGACTTGACCCCGGAACAGTGCGCCTGGATCGAGCAGGAGGTCGCCATCGCCGAGAAGGAGATCCGCCAGCTCACCTCCACCATCTTAAACGACTACACCGTGAAAAAACGCTGCTGCGGCAAGGGCGTGCTCTCCAAGGATCAGGCCTACCAGCTCGGGGCCGTCGGCCCCATGCTGCGCGGTTCCGGCTGGGCTCAGGACGCCCGCCAGACCGGCTACGCCGCCTTTGGCGAACTGGGCTTCGAGCCCATCGTCGAGTTCGACGGCGACTGCTACGCCCGCTCGGCCGTGCGCTTCCGCGAGACCCTCCAGTCCCTGGACCTCGTCCGCCTGGCCATTGCCCGGATGCCTGCCGGCGAAACCGCCGCCAACGTCGGCGGCGCGAGCGAGGACGACACGCCCCAGGTGATCGGCGGCAAGCGCGGGGACATCATGCAGGCCTACAACCGCGACAAGAGCCACCGCGTCGTCGCGGCTCCGCCCCCCAACCTGGACATCCCGGCCGGGGCCATCGCCGCCAAGGTCAAGGGCAAGCCCCAGGGCGAAGCCGTCACCCGGGTCGAGCAGCCGCGCGGCGAACTCATGTACTACCTCAAGGCCGACGGCTCCAAGCACATGGACCGGGTGCGCATCCGCACTCCGACGTTCGCCAACATCCCGCCGCTTCTGGCCATGCTGCCGGGCTGCGAGTTGGCCGACGTGCCGGTCATCGTGCTCTCCATCGACCCCTGCATCAGCTGCACCGAACGGTAAACAAGGAGCGCGCTGCCATGTTCAACATGACCAAGAACGTCGTCGCGAACCTCTTCGCCAAAAGCTCCACGCGGCTCTATCCTTTTGCCGTACGGGGCCATTTCGAGGGGTTTCGGGGGACGCTGCACATCAATATCGACGAGTGCATCTTCTGCCGGACTTGCATGATCAAATGCCCGTCCCAGTGCATTGCCGTCGACAACAAGGCCGGCACCTGGACCTGCGAAGCCATGAGCTGCGTCTACTGCGGCGTGTGCGTGGACGTTTGCCCGACTGGTTGTCTGTCCATGTCCAAGGAACATCGCCCCGTGGCCACGGAAAAGCAGACCATGGCCTACCAGGGCGTGCCCAAGAAAAAGAAAAAGGAAGCCGCCGAATAGCGACTTCCCGTCACTGTCTCATCCAAGCGCCCGGCTGCCGTATGTTCGGCGGCCGGGCGCTTGCCGTTAGTCGGGCAGAACTAGCCCCGCAGCCACAGATAGACGCGGGTGGCCAACCTATCCAGGACCACGGCCGGGTTGACCTGGGCCACCAGGGCTTCCTGGCATTCGGCCAAAAGCAGATCGAGTCGGCGGGGCACGTCCGGCTCGCCGCAGGCGCCAAGGCGTCCGGCCAGGGGCGTGTCGGTCCGGCCGGCCAGGCAGGCGGCCAGCTCCCGGGCCAGCTCGGTCAGGACCCGCTCGGCGGTCAGCCGCGACGGCCGACCCTTGACGCCGGTGAACCAGCCCCGGCCCGAGCGCCAGAAGGCGTACAGGGCGTCGATGACGGGCCAGGGATCGTCCTCGCCGCCGGCCGGCAGCGGCTGGGAAGCGTCGGGCCAGGCCAGGGTCAGGACGAAGGAGCGCGACACCAGGGTGGGAAACAGCCGCTCGCGCTGGGGGGTGAGCAGCACGAAGGCGTTGCCGGGCCTGGGTTCTTCCATGGCTTTTAAGAGCGCGTTGGCGGCCTCGTCGGTGAGCGCCTGGGCCTGGGCCAGGATGACCACCCGCCAGCCGGCCCCGCGCGGCGGTTCGCCGACAAGCGCCCGCACGTCGCGCATGTCGGCCACCTTGATGGTTTCCAGGCCGCCGTCGAAAAAGAGCAAATCCTTGAACACGAAATCGCGGATCTGGATGCAGACCGGGCAGACGCCGCAAGGCGGACGGCCTGCGCCGCAGTTGAGGCGCGCCGCCAGCCACATGGCCATGGCCGCGCGTTCGTCGGCCGTGCCACCTTCGAGAATGAGCGCCTGGGGCATGGCCCGGGCCAGGCAGTCCAGGCCGGCCAGGACCTGGGCCTGGCGCGGCGCAACGCCGAAAGGCAACGAATCATGAGCCGCAAGCATGCATATCCTCTCGGACGCCGTCCGGTAAACACATCCACATCGGCGATGAACGACCGCCGCAACGCGCTCCGCCCCCCTATTCAGGGGGTCCGGGGGGCTTAGCCCCCCGGCCGCCGGAGGCCTCTTATCTTCTACAATTCCCCAACATTGATATCTTTCTCCGCCTTGATCCGGTCGCGCAGGCGTTCGAGTCGGGCGGTGAGGTAGGCCAGTTCGTAGGGTTCGGGCAGCTCCTCGAAGTCGTGGCGGTCGCCTTCGTAGACGTCGAGGTCCAGGGCGGCGCGCTTGGCCACCAGGCGCACGTATTCGGCGTAATCGGGAAATTCCAGAGGTTTGCCCGGGGCGCGCAGGCTGCGGGCGAAATCCAGGGCTTCCACGTAAGCGGCGGTGTCGAGCATGGTGCTGGAGCGTTCGGTCATGGCGGTCTTCCTTTGCGGGCGAGGCGGCTGCCTGGGGTTAGCCCAGATAGCCTTCGCGTTCAAGGTAGAGGAGCACTTCCTGGGCGGCTTCGGATGGGTCGATGTCGGTGGTGTCGAGGCGGATTTCGGGATTTTCCGGGACCTCGTAGGGATCGTCGATGCCGGTGACGCCGGTGACGAGGCCGGCCCGGGCCTTGGCGTAGAGCCCCTTGCGGTCGCGCTGTTCGCACACGGCCAGGGGGGTGGCCACGTGGATCTCGATGAAGCCGCCGTGGGGGCGCACCAGATCGCGGGCGGCCTGGCGGCCGGCGGCGTAGGGCGCGATGGGGGCGCAGATGGCGATGCCGCCGTTCTTGGCGATTTCGCTGGCCACAAACCCGATGCGGGAGATGTTCAAATTGCGGTGTTCCTTGGAAAAGGTGAGTTCGCTTGACAGGTGGCGGCGCACGATGTCGCCGTCTAAAAGCGTCACCGGCCGGCTGGCCAGCTCCATGAGGGCGACATAGAGCAGTTTGGCCAGGGAGGATTTGCCGGCCCCGGACAGGCCGGTCATGAACAGCGCCAGCCCTTGGCGGGAGCGAGGCGGGAACGTGCGGCGCAGTTCGGCGACGACGTCCGGGAGCAGTTGGCTGGCCGGGATGTCCTGGTCAAAGGCCAGGCGGCGGCGAATTTCTTCCTGGTCCAGGGCCGGGGCGGCCTCGCCCGGGGCCAGGGAGGCGGCGGGCAGGAAGCGGCCCTGGCTTGGGGCATAGGCCATGGCCGGGGCCTCGACCACGGTGTAGCCGGCCTCGGCGGCGTGGGCGCGCAGGAGTTCGGGAACGGCCTGCTCGGGATAAAAGCGGGCGTCGGCCCCGGGAAAGGGATCGGCATAGCCGGGGCGAGCCAGGACGTGGGTGGCCCCGAGATTGACCTGGACCAGGGCTTCGAACAGGGCCTGCCGCGGGCCGGCGGCCAGGATGGGCATGGGCAAAAGCGCCAGTTGGACGGCGTTTTTGGGCAGCGCGGCGGCGACCAGGCGGGCGCAGCGCACGGCGGCGAAGTGGCACGGACCGCCGGTCATGGCGTCGCCCACGGCGTGCAGCAGCAGCAGGCGTGCTCCGGCCTTGGCCGCAGCGGCTTCGAAGGCGGCCCGGTCGGGTTCGGTCAGGATGCCGGCGAACTGGCAGGCCAGGACCGCCCGCCAGCCGCGCCGGCTAAAGCCTTCCAGGAGCGCGGCCGGGGACAGGCGCAGGTCGGTGAAGTCCGGGTGCTGGGGCAGGGCCACGCCTTCCACCTCGCCGGCCACCCGCCAGGGGTGGAGGCTGGCGGCGTAGGCGGCGGCAGCCGGGTGTTCGGCCAGGGTGGCCGCGCCGAAAAGAGCCAGGGCATGGCGGGCCGGATCGTCGGGCCAGGCGTCGGCCACGGTGAGCACGGCCAGCATGAAGCCTTCGGGGTCGCGCAGGGCGAGCTTGTCGCCGGGCGACAGGTTGCGTCCGAGTTCGGCCGGGATGTCGAGGCTGGCCGGCCTGGGCGCGAGTTCGCCCGTGGGCAGGCGCAGGGTTTCCAGGACGCTCTGGACGGCTTCGCGACCCAGGTAGCCGGTCAGCGGATAGAGCGCCCCGGTCAGGAGCAATTCCAGGCCAAGGAGCTGGTCCTGGCGCAGGGCGTGGGAGGGGAAGACGGCGGATTCCTGGCGGAGTTCCCCGGCCCGGCGGTGGTGGACCAGCAGATTCTGGGCGTGTCGTTGCATAGGGTGGACCTTTGCCGCCGGGCTGGCGGCGGGCGTCAATAAACGGGCCAGGCGGCGTAGCCCGAGCCGTAGGCCGGCGTGGGCGCGTAGCGAGGGGTGACCGCCGCCTTGGGCGCGGCGGTCTTGGCGGCCTGGGCCTGAGGTTTGGACGGGGAGGTCTTGGCGGCGACGGTTTCCCGGGGGGCCTGGGCCTTGGCGGCCAGGGCTTCGACGCGGCCGGAAAGGGCTTTGACGTCGGCGGTCAGGGCGGCGGCGGTCTTGGCGTCATGGCCTGAGGCAGCGGCCAGGGCGTCGATTTTGCGGTCCAGGGCGGCCAGGGCCTCGGCCAGGCGGGTCGGGTCGTCCCGGGTCGCGGTCTCGTCGGCCAGGGACAGGGCGGCCAGCCGGTCGGACACGGCGGCCAGTTCGGCCCGGCCGCGCTCCACGGCCAGCCCCAGGGCGGTCAGGGCGGCCAGGTTGAGGCAGACAAGGGCGACCACGGCGATGGAGGCCACGCGGCGTTTGGGGCTTGGGGAAGCGGTCTCGTACATGGGAGGCTCCTTGGCGTCGTGGTGGGCCTTCGACGCCGAAGCAGAGTCAAAGCAAATTTCGCGCCAGATGGCAGACGGGCTTTGGCGGCTCATTTGGCGGCCCCGTTATTGAGCATGCGGACGAAAATTTCCCCTGTGGACGTCGAAAATACGATTTTGCGCCCGGCCATGCCGCCGACGTTGGAGGCGGCCACGCGCAGGCCCAGGTCGGACAAGGTGGCGAAGGCTGTTTCGACGTTCTTGCGGCCAACCGAGATTTCCTCGGCAAACAGCGCGCTGGCCCCGCCGAAGACCTTGCATTCGATCTCGGAGCAGGCCACGCCGCGCCGGGCCATTCGGGCGACCAGGGTTCGTATGGCCATGTCCACGAACTTGTAGGGCGTATCGCCCGGGCTGTGCAGGCGGTAGTCGGCGGCTCGGGGGAGCAGGGCGTGGAAGATGGCGGAAAGGCCCTGGCGCGGGGCGAAGAAGGTGACCGAGACGCAGGAGCCGAGCACGGTGTGGGCCAGGGTGGGCTTGTTGACCAGGATGCCCTGGGCGACGTTCAAAAAGGCCGTCTGGTGGTCCGGGAAACGCTCTAGAAGGCCTTGCATGGGGATCGTCCTTCCGGGTCGGCTTCGTCGAGGTCGCCCAGGGGATTGTCGACGAGGCCGAGGCTGGCCAGCGTTTCCCGCAGGGTGGCCGGCTCGAAGGGCTTGGTGACGTAGGCCTGGGCCCCGGATTCGAACTGGGCGCGCAGCATGTTGGCCGGATCGTCGAGGCTGGAGAGCATGACGGCGGGCACGCGGCGGTCTTCGGGAATGCCGGCGGTCTCTTCCAGGCGGCGGATGCCGGCCAGGCCTTCATGGCCGCTTAAGATCGGCATGAGGATATCCATGACCACGAGGTCAAAGGGCGTGCCGGCGGCCAGGGCGGCGGCGAAGCGGTCGATGGCTTCCTTGCCGTTGGCGGCTTCCTCGGCGGTAAACAGCGCGCCCAGGGCTTGGATGATGAGATGGCGCTGGTACCGGCTGTCGTCGACGATAAGGGCGCGGGGCATGATCCGATCTCCGTCAGGGTTAATGTTTGCCGGCGTCGTGTTCGCGTTTGGCGGCGGCCAGCAGTCCCGGCACGTCCAGGACCAGGGCCATGTCGCCGGATTCGGTGACGGTGCCGCCAAGCACGCCTTCGATCCGGCCCAGGGTCCGGCCGAGGTGCTTGAGCACGGCCTGTTTGCGGCCGATGACGGCGTCCACCACCAGGCCGGCCCGGCCGCCGTCGCGGCGCACGGTGACCACATGGGGCGTTTTGGCCTCGACCCGGTCGAGGGCAAAAAAGCGGCGCAGGGACAAAAGCGGCATGGGCGAGCCGCGCAGTTCCATGACGCCCGTGGTTCCGGTCAGGGAAGCCGAGGCCGGCAGTTCCAGGCATTCCTCCACATAGTCCAGGTGGAGATAGTAGGCCTCGTCGGCGCAGCGCACCTCCAGGCAGTCGATGATGGCCAGGGACACGGGCAGGCGGATGGTGAAGGTGCTGCCCTGGCCCAGGGCGCTTTGGACGTCCAGGCGGCCGCGCAGGGCGGCGATGGCCTCGCGCACGGCGTCCATGCCCACGCCCCGACCCGAGACGTCGCTTACGACCTCGGCCGTGGACAGGCCGGGCAGGAAAATGAGTTCCAGGGCGGCGGCCGGGTCATAGGGGCGGCTGGCCTCGATGCGGCCGCTGGCCACGGCTTTGGCCCAGAGCTTGCGGCCGTCGATGCCGCCGCCGTCGTCGCGCACGGCAATGACCACATCGGAGCCTTCCTGGCGGGCCGAGAGGGTGACGGTCCCTTGACGCGGCTTGCCCAGGGCTGCACGTACCTCGGCCGGTTCGACGCCGTGGTCCACGGCGTTTCGCAGCAGGTGGATGCAGGGGGCGTTTAACTGTTCGATGACGGCCTTGTCGAGCTTGGTGTTCTCGCCCTCCATGACCAGGGCGGCGTCCTTGCCGAGGCTGGCGCAGGCGTCGCGCACCAGCCGGCGGTACTTGGGAAAGCTCACCTTGATGGGCAGCAGGCGAAGCCCCAGGACCTGGTCGCGCAGCAGGGCCGAGAGACGTTCGACCTCTTCGGCCACGCCGCGCAGTTCCATGTCGGCGCGACGGATGGCCAGGCCCGACAGCCGGGCCTGGGCAATGCCGAGCTCGCCCACGCGGTCCACCAGCACATCGAGTTCCAGGGCCGGAATGGCCAGTTTGCGGATGCGGTCGTCGGCCCAGGCCGGTCCCGGGACTTTGTCGATTTCGGCCTCGGCTTCGGGTTCGGCCTCGGCGGGCTGTTCGGCGTCGGGCGGGGTGTCCCGGATCAGGGCGGCCAGGCGTTCCAGGCGTTCGGCAATGTCGCGGGAGGCGTCGTTTCGGGCGTCCTCGGCCATGGCCCGCATGTCGTCAAAGGCCCCGAGCAGTTCGCCCACGAATTGGCGGCCGGTCGGTTTGGCCCCGCGGCGCATGAGTTCCAGCACGGATTCGGCCCTGTGGGCCAGGGTGGCGAGGTTGCCCGCGCCGATGGCCCCGGCGTCGCCCTTAATGGTGTGGGCGGCCCGGAAGATGGCGTCCACACGGCCGGGCAGTTCGCCGGCCGGAGCGGACTCCAGGTCGAGGATGGCCGTTTCGATGCCGCGCAGCTGCTCCAGGCAGCTTTCGGCAAAGAGTTCGTAGAGGGTGTCGTCGTCGGCCATGGAAAGGGTGGTTCCTTATGGTGTAGCCATACGACGCCGCCGCCCGGGACGCAAGGCGACAGTCGGGGAGGGCGGTTGGTCGCGCGCCCTACATGTAGCCGAGGTCGGAGAGTTCCTCGGCCAGGGCGGTCGCGGCTGCCGCGTCGTCGGAAGCGGCCGCCGTCGTGGCCGCCGCCCCGGCCACGGCTCCGGGCACGGGCCGGGCGGCCAGGGTTTCGGCCGTAAAGGCCCCGGCCAGCACCCGGCCGTCCATGGAATCGGTGGGCGCTTCGCCCAGGGCATGGAGCAAGGTCGGGGTCACGTCGGGCATGGCCGCGTCGGCAAGTTCCACCCCGGCGGCGAGGCCCGGTCCGGCCAGGGCGAAGACGCCGTGCTGCTCATGGCGTCCGCTCCATTTGTGGCCGGCGAAAAGGCCGGTCGGCGCGTCCTGGGCGTAGAGCGCGATCTCGTGGGGCACCAGCACCTGATAGCCCGGGCCGCAAAGCGTCACCACGTCCGGGGCGTTTGGCGTTCCCTCGCCCTGGTAGAGCTCCTCCCGGGCGTAGACGCCGGTGAAGGGGCGGGCTCCGGTTTCGGGATCGACGATGGCGGGCAGCCCCTGCTTGAGGCGGGCGACCAGGGCCGGCCGGTCGGCCGGGGAGACCACGGCGTCGTTAAAAAAGATGCCGCCGGCAATGCCTTCGGAGACGCAGGCCGAGCGCTCCCAATCCACGATGGAGGAAAAGAGGTTGTTGATGCGGGCGTGCTCGGCCGAGCGGGCCTTGCGCCGGGCCTCAATTACCGAGGCCGGCAGCACGGCCTTGGCCGCCGCCGCGACGATGCGCCGCAGCGCCGACGGCGGCCGCCGGCCAGCCAGGGTCCGGGCCAGATCGCCGGACAGGACGAGCAGGCCCTGGTCCATGAGCCAGCGGTTGAGGAACACGGCACGCTTAAGCGGCCCGGCCCCGTGGTCCGAGACGATGCCCACGGCCGCGTCCGGGCCGGCGGCGGCCACGATGCGGCCAAGGGCGCTGTCCAGGCGCTCGTAGACCTGTTCTATGGCCTGGCCGAGTTCGGCGTGGCGGGGATGGGCCGGGTCGCGGTAGCCCCAGAAGAAATGCTGCACCCGGTCGGATTCCATGAAGACCGAGCAGAAATAATCCAGTTGCCGGCGGGCCATGAGCCACAAGGTCAGCTCGCAGCGGGCGTCCACCCCGGCCAGCAGGTTGGCCAGGTACTTGGCCGGATCGGGGTCCAGCCTGGGCGATTCGCGGCAGGTCCCGAACCTGGCTTCGATCTCGCGGCGGATTTCCGGCGGATACGTGAAGTCCTCGACGTGGCTCGGGGTGAACATGCCCGGGATGACGAAGCCGTCCACGGGATCGGGCGGCCAGGTCACGGGCACGTTGACCGCGCCGGCCGGCCGGCCCCGGTCGGACAGGATGCGCCACACCGGCGGCAGGCGGCGCTGGGCCGCGGACACGAACCGGACTTCGTGGGTCTTGGGGTCCAGGGTCAGGGCGTCGCACACGCCGTGGCGGCCGGGGCTGGCCCCGGTGGCGAAGCTCGTCCAGGCCACAGGCGTCACCGGCGGCACGGTGGAGCACAGCGGGGCATGGACGCCCCGGGCGAGGAGCGCAGCCAGATGAGGCATGCGGCCCTGGGCCATAAGGGGTTTGGCCACATCGAAGGTGGCCCCGTCCCAGCCGATGATCACCAGGCGTTTTGCCGTCAGGGACATGGCGACTCCTTGGCAAGGGCGGCGTCGCGGCCGGCCTGCCGGATCTGGCGCAGTTCGGCGAGGTCGCGCCGGGTTGCGCCCTTAAGCCCCAGGATCACCGCGCCGTAGGCCGTTGTTGCGGCCGCCGCGCCAAGCAGCGGCGAACCGCGCAGCAGATACGAAGCGCCCAGGCAGGCCGCCACGGCGCAGGCCGTGCGCAGGGCCGGCCC
>JAEZEM010000205.1 GCA_023417745.1 Pseudomonadota bacterium | reverse complement strand
AGTGCGACCTGTGCCGGCAGCGGCCGGCCGGCCCGGCCTGCGTGACCGCCTGCCCGGCCGGGGCCTTGTCCCTGGTCGTACCGGGCGAGCTGCGCCGCGCCCGGCTCTTGGCCGCCGCCCGGGCCATGGCCGCCGCCGCCTCCGGGGCGCGGGAGGAAGGAAGATGAGCGCCCGTCCCGTCATCGCCCCCGTCATCGCCATTGACCCCAACCTGTGCACCGGCTGCCGCCGCTGCGCCGAGGCCTGCCCGGTGGGGGCCGTCTCGGGACTCCAAGGCCAGCCACAGGCCATCGACGCCGACCGCTGCGTGCTGTGCGGCCAGTGCGTGCAAACCTGCTGCGCTTTTGCCGCGCCTTTTGACGAGCCGGCCCACGATCCGGCCGCCATCCGCCGGCAGCGCGCCGTGCCCGAGACGGCCGGCCCGGTTTTCGCCGCCCATGCCCGGTGCGATAATGATGCAGCCAAGGTCTTGGTCGCCGATCCCTCGCGGGTGGCCATGGTCCAGTGCGCCCCGGCCGTGCGGGTGACCCTGGCCGAGGAATTCGGCCTGGCTCCCGGCTGCCTCACCCCGGGCAAGCTGGCCGCCGGCCTGCGCCGCCTGGGTTTTGCCGTGGTCTACGACACCACCTTTGCCGCCGATGTCACGGTGATGGAGGAAAGCGCCGAACTGCTGGCCCGCATCGCCGAGGGCGGCCGGCTGCCGCTTTTCACTTCCTGCTGCCCGGCCTGGGTGCGCCATGTGGAAACGGCTTGGCCGGCGCTCATCCCTCACTTGTCGTCCTGCAAGTCGCCCCAGCAGATGGCCGGGGCGCTTTTCAAAAGCTACGCCGCGTCCCTGGACGGTTTCGATCCAACCGCCGTGGCCAGCGTCTCGGTCATGCCCTGCACGGCCAAGAAGCACGAGGCGGCCCGGCCGGAACTGCGCTCGGGGCCGGCGGACCTCCCCGACGTGGACGCCGTGGTCACCGTGGCCGAGTTGGCCGCCTGGCTCAAGGAGGCCGGCATCGATTTCGCCTCCTTGCCCGACGAACCCTTTGACGCGCCCCTGGGCCGCTATTCCGGGGCCGGCGTCATCTTCGGGGCCACGGGCGGGGTCATGGAAGCGGCCCTGCGCACGGCCGTGGCCCTTTGCGGCGAGGGCCGGGAAACGGCCAACCCGGAATCGGGCATCGTCTTTTCCCCGGCCGGGCCTGGCGTCAGCCGGGCCGAGTTCGAACTGGCCGGCCGCAAGCTGGCCGCCGTCACGGTCTCGGGGCTGGCCAACGTGACGCCGCTGCTGGAAGCCGTGGCCGCCGGAAGGGCCGATTTTCAGTTCATGGAAGTGATGTGCTGCCCGGGCGGCTGCGTGGCCGGCGGCGGCACGCCCAAGCTTTTGCCCGGCGTGGACGTGGCCGCCGCCGTTGCCGCGAGGCGGCAGGCGCTTTGCGCCCATGACCGCGCACTGCCCGTGCGCGCCGCCCACGCCAACCCGGCCGTCACCGAACTCTATGCCGCCTTTCTGGAGCGGCCGTTGTCCCGCCTCTCCCACGAGCTGCTGCACACGGTCTACGGCGGGGCGGCCAAGGGCGGGCACGACTGATGCACGCCGTGGTATTGGCCGACGCCGAGCGCTGCATCGGCTGCCGGGCTTGCGAGATCGCCTGCACCCTGGCCCATGCCGCCTCCGGGGAAGATCCGGGCCGGGCCGCCGAGGCCGGCGCGGCCTTTGCCCCGCGCCTGACCGTGGTGCGCGACGGCGGACTGGCCGTGCCTGTCCAGTGCCGCCAGTGCGAGGCCGCGCCCTGCGCCGCCGCCTGCCCGACCGGGGCGCTTTATTCCGATGGCCGGTCCGTGGCCGTCAATACGGCCGCCTGCACCGGCTGCAAGGCCTGTCTGGCCGCCTGCCCGGTGGGGGCCATGGACATGCTGCCGACGGCCGCCCTGCCCGGGCGGAAGGTTGCCGGCAAGTGCGACCTGTGCGCCAGCCGCCCAGCCGGTCCGGCCTGTCTGGCCGTGTGCCCGGCCGGAGCGCTGTTTCTCCATGATCCCCAGGCGCTTGGCCAGCTATGCGCGGCCAGGCGTCGCCGGGCCGCCCTGGCCGCCGCCGGGGCCGCGCCCTAAGTCCGGCGGCGGCGTCTGGCGGGCCGTAGCCGGGGCTGGCCGGCTTACTCCAATTGTATTTCTCAAACGAAAGTCCATAGCAAATGACGTAGTGATATGATTGTGTATGTATCACGCATGACTATTGTTATGTGTGGTAATCGGCTTGAGTCGAAGGGGGTTGTGGAAATGCCGCCCGGGGGGCACTGTCGCCGAAGAGGGTTTCGTTTCACCCATGCCCGGCCTTAGTGCCCAGGATCGTCATGAAAAAAATCGTGTTGCTTTTGCTTGTGCTTATCGCCTGTTCGCCTTGGTCCGTCTCGGCCGCGCCCCTTGAGCTTGGTGCGGTGCGCTACGAACATCTCGGCGACTATTCCGTGGAGCGGCTCAACAAGATCCTCACCGAAGAACTCGCCGCCTTCAGCGCCTTCAAGGTCAGCTATCCGCCGGCCCAAAACGCCGTCAGCCTCTACAAGGTGTCCTACCCCACCGTGATCCCGGAGCTGGGCAACCAGCCGACCATGGCTACGGGCTTGGTCGCCGTGCCCAAGACGGCGGGCAAGACCCTGCCCGTGGTGTCCTACCAGCACGGCACCGTGTTCACGAAGACCGCCGTGCCCTCGCATCCCGAGGAGTCCATGGAAACGCGGCTCATGATCGCCCGGTTCGCCGGCCAGGGATATATCGTCATCGGCGCGGACTACGTGGGCAAGGGCGACAGCCCGGAGCCGGACAGCTACATGGTCAAGGAGGTCACGGCCCAGGCCTGCCTGGACATGCTGCTGGCCTCGCGCACGGTCTGTTCGGCCCTGGGGCTGACCCAGGGACAGCTGTTTCTCAGCGGCTGGTCCCAGGGGGCCTGGGCCGCCATGCAGTTTCGCCGCAAGCTCGAAAGTCTGGACATGCCGGTGGCTGCGGCGGCCATGGCCAGCACGCCAAGCGATCTCTATTTGCTGCTGACCCGCTGGATCAACAATCCGACCTCCCTGGACGCTTCCTGGCTGCCGGGATCGCCGCTGCTTTTCATCCATTCCTACGAGCACTACTATGACCTGCCCGGCCTGAGCCGGGCGGCTATCGCCGAACAGTACCAGCAGACGGCCCGGGAGTTTTACGACAACAAGATCGGCTGGGAAGCGGCCTCGCCGAAGCTGGCCAAGACCGTGAAGGATTTGCTGCAACCGGGGTTCGCCGCCCAAAGCTCCATGGGGCTGGAGCGGTTCTACCGGCTGCTGCAGGGCAACGAGGCTTACCGTTGGCGGTCAAGGACGCCCAGCCGCTACTATTACGGCAAGATCGACGAAGTCATGCCGCCCTATGTGGCCACGCTGCCGGTGGACTACGCCAGGACGGCGGGCGCGGCCCCGGCCGAGGCCGTCTACGCCGGGGACGAGGCCGACCACCGGGGCGCGTTTTTGTTCGGCATCAACGATAAAAAAGCCTGGTTCGACGGCCTTCTAGCCAAATATCACCCCGGCCGTACTCCCCCATATGGGGGGTCTGGGGGCCTCAGGCCCCCAGCCGCCGGAGGCCCTCTTCTCTCTCCCCTCCCCCGCTACCTATGCCGCTCGTAGTAGGCCGTGGCGAAGGCCGCGCCGGCTTCGGCGATGAGCGACCCGAGGTCGCGGCTTTCCAGTACGTCCCAGCCGATGAAGCGCAGGGTTTTGCCGGCCGGCATGCCGCCGCCCGTGGCGGGCAGCGTCGGCGGCAGGGCCGCGCCGGCGCAGATGGCCGCCGCTTCCCGGCCCAGAAACAGGTCGAGCAGCGGCGTGACGGCTTTTTTGGCCGTGGCCTTGACCATGACGAACAGCGGCGACACCAGGGCCCCGTCGTCGGGCCAGATGATTTCCACATCGCCTTGGCGCGGGGCGGCGTTGGCGAAAAAGGCCGGCATCACGGCGATGGGCGGCGCGTCCGTGCCCGGGGCCGGGCGGAAGACCTGGGCCGGGTGGGTGTCGCAGACCATGGCCCGCCCCAGGGCGGCCAGGGCGTCCAGGCCGTGGCGCAGGCGGATGTAGAGCAGCAGGGTGGAATCGCCGGCCGTCTCGGGCGGGCCGCACAGGCCGATCTTGCCGGCATAGGCCGGGTCCAGCAGGTCGTCGAAGGAGCGCGGCACGGGCAGCCCGCCCAACCGCGAGGGCACGGCCACCATCACCAGCGGATTGACGGCATAGATGCGGCACACGCCGCGCGGATCGGCCAGCCCGGTCTCGGTCAGGGCCGTGTTCATGTCCTGGGGCAGCCGGGCCAGCAGGTCGCCGTCGGCAAAGCGGTCGCGGAAGTTTTTGGAAAGAAAGCCGTTTAAGCCGGCCGACACGATCATGTCCGGCACTTCCTCGGGGCGGGTCAGCTCCGAGGCCAGGTCGTTAAGCGTGTGCTTGCCGCAGCTGTCCATGAAGATGCGCGGCCAGGGCGCGCTCGGCGGCAGGGATTCGCGCAGGTTTTCGAGTGCTATGCCCATGGGGGCCTTGAGTGGACAGGGCAGGCTCAAAAACAGGCGCAGGCCTGGAGAGAGCGGGTTCCAGCCGTCGCAAAAAAGCGGCGTCATGCCGGGCGCGGGCCGGTCGGCGGCGGCGTCGAGCGCCTCGGCGAAAAGCGGGGCGGAAAGGCCTGAGACGGTTAAGAGCGAAGCCATGGACAGAAACGGCGCGGCGCAGGACAGGAATTCGGCGTCGGTGGCGGCCGTGATGCCCAGTTCGGCCAGGACGCCTCGGGCGGCGGGATGGGCGGCCAGGAAGCGGGTCACGGGCAGGGCGAGGTCGGGGAGCTGGGGCATGGTCATTTCTCCGGGGCAAAAAGGAGGGA
>JAEZEM010000201.1 GCA_023417745.1 Pseudomonadota bacterium | reverse complement strand
GCGCCTGGCGCGCCGCCGCCGGGCTGGAGATCCTCGACGGCATCGGCTCCACCGAAGCCTTGCACATCTATATATCCAACCGGCCCGGCGCGTCCGTTCCCGGGGCCACGGGCCGGCTCGTGCCGGGATACGAGGCGCGTCTCGTGGACGCAGGCGGCGTCCCGACGCCTGACGGCCAGCCCGGCCGGCTCCACATCCGGGGCGAGAGCCTCGCCTCGGGCTACCGCAATCGCCCGGAACTCACGGCCGCCTGCATGCTCGCCGACGGCTGGTTCGACACCGGCGACATGTTTGTGCGTACCAACGGCCTCTACCGTTTCCAGGGCCGCCAGGACGACCTGTTCAAGACCGGGGGCAACTGGGTCGCGCCGCTTTTGGTGGAAGAGGCGCTGCGCGAGCACCCGGCGGTCCTCGAATGCGCGGTGACCGCCGGCGAGTTCGACGGCCTGCTCAGGCCGGTGGCCCACATCGTGGCCGCGCCAGGCCAGGCGGACGTCGCCGGGCTGGCCCAGGAGCTTCGCGCCTTTGTTCAGGCCCGGCTGCCGGACCACCTGTGTCCGGCGCGCGTGCGACTCAGGCCCGACCTGCCCAGGACGTCCACGGGCAAGATCGACCGGGGGGCGCTTGGGCGCGAGGGGACGGCGGGCGTCCCGGACGCCGGACGCGATACGCCCGTGATCTCCTGACGCCGCCAAGCCCCGGCCCTGATCCGCCCCCGCCAACCTCCCAAGGAGTCCCCCATGCCGTCAGCCTGTCCCTCGACCAAGGACGAAGCCCTCTCCCTGTTGCGCGCCCAGGCCCACCGGGTGGAGCCCGGCCAGGAGTTCACGGTGCGCCCGTTCGAAGCCGGGGACGCCTGGGGCGTGGTCCGCTGCTTTTTCGAGGTCTACGGCGACGGCTACCCCTTTGATACCTATTACGTGCCGCAAAAGCTCGCCCAGGCCCATGCGCGGGGCGACATGCGCAGCGCCGTGGCGGTCACGGCGGGCGGCGACGTCGTGGCCTTCGGCTCGCTGCTGCACCACGTCGCCCCCAACCCGCGCCTGTGCGAAAGCGGCCAGGCCTCGGTCATCCCCGCCTACCGCTCCACCATGGCCATCCTGTGCGTCCAGGAATGCCTTCAGACCCTGGTCGGGGGCGATGCGCCCATGGACGCGATTTTCGGCGAGGCGGTCAGCAACCATCCGGTCATGCAGCGGATTTCCTCGCTGTTCGGCTTTGTCGAGACCGGCATCGAACTGGGACTGATGCCGGGCGCGGCCTACGGCCGGGGCAATGCCCCCGAGGAGCGGGTCTCGGCGGTGCTGACGTTCAAGATTCTGGGCGACGGCCCCCGCGACCTCTATGCGCCGCCGGTCTACGAGACGGTCCTTGGCGGGCTGCTGTCGGCGCTGCCCCTGGCCAGGACGGTGCGGCTTGCCGCGGCCGACCTGCCCGGCGAGGCCCTTTCGGACCTTGACGTGCGTCTGTTCGAGGCGGCGGGGGTGGCGCGGATCATGGCCCGGGGCGCGGGCCGGGATTTTGAGGACCGCCTGGTCCGCGAACTGTCCCTGGCCGCCGCCAAGGGCGTGCTGGTCTTCCAGGCGATGGTGAACCTGGGCGAGCCCTGGGCGGGGCGGGTGGTGGAGATCCTGCGGGGGCGGGGATTTTGTTTCGGCGGCTTGTTGCCGCTGTGGTTCGGGGCCGACGGCCTGCTCCTGCAAAAGCTTGCCTTCAGGCCGGATTACGACGCCATGACGCTGCAAAGCCCCCGGGCGAACGAACTGCTGGCCTGCATTCGCCGGGACATGGAGCAGGGCGTCCGGACCTGACGGACCGTGGTCCGCGCCGTGCAGGCCTGTCGCCGGGGGCGGGGCCGCCGCCAGCCCCGGCAACGCTCCGGGCCGGCCTCAGGCCTCTGGACGCAGGCGCAGGACGACCTCGGCCAGGTCGTTGATGGTCTTGACTTTGGCGAGTTCCTGAAACGGCAGGGTCAGGCCCAGCTCCTTGGTGGTCCGGGTCACCACCTCCACCAGGTCGAGGCTGCTGACGCCGAGTTCCTGAAAGGTCTTGGCGGCGTCCAGGTCGTGGTCGGCGAAATCCGGTACGGCCTTCTTGAGATTGCCGGTCAACAAGTCCAGCAGTGCTTCCCTGTTCATGCCTGTCTTCCTTATCGGTCGGGAATTGGGTCTTTGAGGCTTTGCCGCGGCCCGCGCCTTGTCGCTTCACGACCTGGGCCGTGTTTACGCCGCCAGGACCAAAGGCGTCTCGCGCCGCCTGGGACCTGGCCCGGGCAAGGCCGGGCGGCCACGGCAGGCCCTCCCCATGACAACACTTTTCCCTGTAAGCCTACCGGCTTGCCGCCCCCGGGTCAACGCGACGCCCGGCCTTGGGCGAGCCTGCCGCCGGGCCGGGCAAGCCCGCGCGGTCCGCTTGAACCGCCGGGCCGGGCAGGGTAGGCCAAGCCATGTCCCCCAGCCACGCGCCCGCCGGCGACCCGGCCACGATTCTCGACGCGCTGACCGGGGCCTGGCGCGTCCTCCCGGTCACGGCCGACTCGCGGACGCAGGCCTGCCCGGCGGTCCTGGCCGTGGGGGCGACGTCCTTGGCGTCCCTTGAGGCCGGAGCGCCGTTTTTTTGCGGTCCGGGCGAGCTGGCCCGGTTGCGGGCGCTCACCGTGCCCAGGGGCCGGGAAGCCTTTTTGCAGGGGCGGCTGGCCGCCAAGGTCGCCGGACGGACCATGCTCCGGTGGTTGTCGCCGATGGCCGATTGCGATCCGCGCCGGCTGGAGACGGCCCATGACCGCCTGGGCCGGCCGTGTTTCCTTGGCGTCGCGGCGTTTGGCCTGAGCTTGTCGCATTGCCCGGGCCTGGCCGCCGCCGTGGTCTTTCCCCCGGACCAGCCCTTTGGCCTGGACCTGGAGCGGGTACGGCCGCGAAACGCCCTGGCCCTGGCGGACCGGTTCGCCCCGTCCGAGCTGGCCATGGCCAGGGCCGTGGCCCCGCCCGGATGCCAGGCGGCCTGGCCGTTGACGCTGCTGTGGTGCCTCAAGGAGGCCTTGGGCAAGCTGTTGGGCTGCGGCGTGACAGCCTCGCCGGAAGCGCTGCCCGTCGCCTCCCTGGCTTCGCGGCCAGGCGGGATCGCGGCCGGGTATGCCCACGCGGCCGGCTGTCAGGGGCTGGCCGTCGCCTCGCCCTCGATGATCCTGGCCCTGGCCGCTCCCGGCGGCGTCGGGTTGGAACTCGATCTCGGGGCCTTGCCCCTGGACTGAGGAGAAACGCCGCCCTATGGGCGGCGTTTCTCGTCTGGCGCGGCCTGCGCTTGGGTCTTCTCTGGCGACCGAATTGACGGAGCCGGAGCTAAAAGGATATTAGCGCAACATGAGTTGCAAAGTGGCGAGTGCACGCAAGAGCTGTTTTGAGAGAGATGCAGCGGCAGACGAGTCTGTAGCCGTTGTCGATCCCATGTGGACCGGGCGCTTTTTTGTCCGGGCAATACACGAAGCAGGCTACAAGCCTGTTGTCGTGTTCCCCTGCGTTGACAATGCACGCATAGCCGACAAGGATTATGCCTTGGCAAAAGAATACACGGACAAATACGATCCGGTGTATTTGCATGAAGGCGACGGATTTGAGAAACTTGTCGAAACGTTGCGAGCGTTTGGAACCGTTGCCGTCGTGTGCGGTTGCGAACTCGGCGTGCCCCTGGCCGATAGGCTGGCCAAGGCTCTGGGGGTTGCGGGAAATTCGCCGGATACAACGCCGCTTCGCCGCGATAAAAGCCGTATGCAGGACGCGCTGCAACGTCACGGCATCCGACATATTCGCAGCACGGTCATCGCCTGTGTCGAGGAAGCGATAGCCTTTGCCAAGGCGATCGGAAAATATCCCGTGGTCCTCAAACCCCTCTTGAGTTCCGGTTCGGAAGGACTGCATTTTTGTCGAGACCAGGCCGAGCTGGAAAAGTGGACCGGCAGGATGCTTGGGCAGAAGAATTGGAGCGGCGGCGTCAACCAGCAGCTGCTGGTCCAGGAATATATCACGGGGACGGAATATATCGTTGATTGCGTAAGCCGCGACGGCGTGCACACGATGACGGATATGTGGGTGTACAACAAGCTGGCTGTCGGGGACTGCGGGATTTGTTATGATTCGATAAGGCTCATCAGGCAGCCGGATGACCGCTGTCGGGAAATGGTGGCCTATATCTACCAGGTGCTGACAGCGCTTGGATTTGAGTACGGCCCTTCGCATTCGGAGCTTTTCTGGGATGCAAGCGGCCCTGTCCTTGTGGAGACCGGGGCGAGGCCGATGGGCGGGTATATGAGCGAGAACCTTTTGACGGAAGCGGTCGGCCACTATCTGGCTGACACGGCTCTTGCCGCCTATGTTGCCCCGGACAAATTTCATGTTCTTCTTAATAAACACTACGCGCCTGCGAAAGAAATGATGGAGAAGTATTTCATTACGCCAAGACACGAAAAATTGAAAAGTATTCCGGCCATGCCGTTGTTGCGAAAACTGCCGTCCGTTCGTGAAATCAGAATTCGCGAAACCATAGAAAGCTACTGCACGCAAGAGACCATTGATTATTTTTCGTCTCCTGGCTTCGTGGTGCTTTGCCATGAAGATGCAGACGTGTTGATGCAGGACTATCAGCTGATCAGACATTTGGAGCAAAACTATCCGATGCTGCTGTTCGAAGGCGGCGGGCAAGGTTGTTGCTCGGTTGCAATGCGCGACAATCCCATGGTTTTTCATGCCGTTGAGGCCGGCTATGTGTATGACGGCCAGGGTGATGTCGCGGATTTGGAAACAGCCTTTTCGGAGTTTGACAAGCTGATAAAAACGATGAAAGCCGGACAGTGTTGCCTGGTCACGGCCAATGGCCTTCGCGCCTTGGGCATTGACGCTGACGCGGTGAAGACGGCCCTGGAGATCCTGGGGCTTACGGCAACGCAGGGGCAAGATGCCGCAGTCCTTGCCTTGACCTTGTTATAGGGCGTAGTTGTTTGCCGGGAGCGGCTATCCGGGCGAGGCCGACGCCAAGGGATAGGGAATGTCCCAAAGCCTCCGACGGGTTTGCGGTTGTTGTGCAACGGCCGTTTCCAGGCTTTTCGAAGCCGCCATTGCTCACGACAGGGAGCTGATCCGCATGATGAGCTTTTGCCCGCCCCGTCTGGCCGGCTATGCGGCTCTTGATACGCAAGCGGCTGTGGATATTGAAGAGACGCTGGCTGAGAATTTCCATAGCGGCTATGTCGACGTGCCTGATAAAAAGCGGTTCAAGCTCGTTTATAATTATCTCGACCTCGGCAACACATCCATCAACGCCGCCACGGCGACCTCGTCGTACACCATCGCGGCCGAGGAAGACCACTCCAGCTTTGTCTTCATCTTTCTCTATGACGGCGGGCTTTCGGTCCGCGCGCAAAACATGCACGTCCGCTGTCTGCCGGGGGTTGGCGGCGCGGTCCTCGATTTCAACCGCCCCTCGACCATTGCCATCGACAATTTCTACAACAGCATGACGATTCGGTTTGGCCGGTTTCCCATAGAGTCGATGCTGGAAAAAACCATCGGAAAACCGCTGCCCTGTCCCTTGGCCTTCGCCCCCCAGGTCGAACTGGCGACCCCCCTTTCCCAACGTCTGCTGGCCATCATTGAGCATGTCGTCAGCCAGTTCGAACAGGACACGAGCCTGCCCCAAGCGCCGATGCTGACGACCCAGTACGATCAGCTTCTCCTGGCCGGGCTGCTCGCCTGTCTTGATCACAATGCCCGGCCGCTGCTTGAGACGACCGCGCCGCCGGCCGCGCCCAAGGTCGTCGCCCTGTCCGAGGCCTACATCGAGGCCAACGCCGACAAGCCTCTGCGCCTGACCGACTTGGCCGACCTGACCGGCCTTGGCGTGCGTTCCATCCAGCTGGCCTTCCGCAGGCACCGAGGCTATTCGCCCTCGGCCTTTTTGCGGGAATGCCGTCTGGCCCGGGCCAGGGACATGCTGCGCCAGGCCGATCCGGGGAAGACGGTGTTGTCCGTGGCCCTGGCCTGCGGCTTTGCCTCTCAAGGGCTTTTCGCCCGTCTCTACCGGAAGCGTTACGGCGAAACGCCGTCAGTGACCGCCGGCAAACGCCAACGTTAAGCACCGCCAGGGGGCGTTGCCGAGGGCTCCCGCCGCCGCTCCGAGCTGGCCCCGCATCGGGCGTCCTGGCTTGCCGCATCCGTTGCCAAGGCCTTTGCCTGTCCCGCCCGTTTCGCATTCGATGCAATCGTTTCGTTTTTACAGGAGACGCCGGACTTCGTTTTTTGGTATGCAACAGCCAAGTCGGCCGGAGGAACCTGGCCGGCGTCGCCGCTTGCACCGGGGCGGGCGCGTGGCCTTTGGCGAAAGCCGGACCACGCTTGTGATGGCCTGTCGGGCAGACCGTTTCACACCAACCGGAGACCGTTCATGAACCGTTGCCTTGTCCGCCTTTTCGTCCTGGCCGCCGTCCTTGGGCTGGCCTGGACGCCCGTAGTGGCTTCGGCCGCCGGCTACGAAACGCCGTCGGCTCCCCCGGCCAGCGCCATCCTGCCGCCAAACATGCTGTCCGGCCCCAATTACGTCGTTGATCCGGTCGTCGCCACCGACGGTTATCTCTACATTTATACCCTGCACACCCAGTTCGGCGATGTGCGGGCCGCCTCCACGGCCCAGCTCGCCGTGCGCATCGCCGAAACCGCCGCCCTGGCCAAGATGGCGCAAGTGAGCGCCTTGCAGGAATTCGGCGGCGGCATCGTGCAAAAAGGCGAGCAGACCGTGCAGGGCGCGGTGGACCTCGTCCAGAATCCCCTGGGAACCATCAGCGGCGCGCTGACGGGCGTGGGCCGGATGTTTTCCAGCATGAGCCAGGACATTTCCTCGGGCGGCGGGTCGGCCGGAGCCAAGCTGCTCGGCGTGCCGGCCCTGGCCCGGCAGTACGCCAAACAGTTCGGGGTCGATCCCTACACCACCAATCCCCTGGTCCAGGCCCGGCTGACTGCCCTGGCCCAGGCCGGGGCGGCCGGCAACATCACCGGCGACGCCCTGGCCGCCCTGATCCCGGGCGGGGTGGGCATCGCCGTGTCCGCCGCCGGGACCACGGCGACGCTTAACAACATCGACCTCACCGCCTCGCCGGTGACCATCGCCCAGCAAAACCAAAACCTGCTCGCCGCCATGGGCGTTTCCTCCGACGCCGCTGCCTATTTCGTGGCCAACCAGGCCTTCACCCCGACCCAGCAAAGCCGCATCGTGGCCGCCCTGGGCAACATGGCGGCCGTGGGCAACAAGACCGCCTTTGTGAGTTTTTTGGCCGACACCGGCGACCCGGACGTGGCCAACTTCCGCCAGCGCATGGCCCAGATGTACGCCGGCTACAACGCGGGCGTCTCGCCGCTTTCGGGCTTCGTGCCGGTCGGCCGGCACGTGGCGGCCGTAAACGCCGCCGGCAAGCTGGTGCTCGTTTTCCCCACGGATTGCTTCTTCTGGACCGAAACCAACGCCGTCATCGCCCAAGCCATGAGCTCCCTGGCTCAGACCATGCCGACGTCGGGCGTGGAACTCTGGGCCGCCGGCAAGGTCAGCCCGGCCTTTGCCCGCAACCTGCGGGCCATGGGCTGGATGGTGCGGGAAAATTGCGCCGGGCGGCTGCTCGGCCAGCCGTACTGACCCCGGGTTTCGGGGGCGGCTGGTCTTGCGGGGCGAGCCGCCCGGACGCTTTGTCGCGAAGAATTAGGCATTTTTAGCGAATACACGGCGAGATTCCGGCGAAGTTGGCCCACCGGCCAAACGTGGAGCAAACCCTCGGAGGACGTCATGCGACGTATCTTCACCTCGCTCTTTGCCGCTTGCGGTCTGGCCTTGCTGGTCTCGACCCCGGCCGTCGCCCAGCAGGGAGGGCCGCCCGGCTCGCCGAGCGCCACCATAGCCATTCCCGGCGACCAGCTCCCGGCCCCGCCGCAAAAATTCGGCGGCGTCATCAAGGACACTGCGCCCCAGTCCAAACCCTACTGGCCGGCGCGCGTCGTGCCGCCCAAGGGCGCGCCCAACGTGCTGCTCATCATGACCGACGACTCGGGCTACGGCGTGCCGAGCACCTTTGGCGGCGTCATCCCCACCCCTGCCCTGGACCGTATCGCGGCGCAGGGCCTGCGCTACACCAACTTCCACTCCACGGCCCTGTGCTCCCCGACCCGGGCGGCGCTCATCACCGGGCGCAACCACCACTCCGTGGGCTTCGGGGTCATCGCCGAGCAGGCCACGGGCTACCCGGGCTACGACAGCTTCATCACCAAGGACAAGGCCACCATCGGCCGCATCCTGAAAGACAACGGCTACCGCACCTCCTGGTTCGGCAAGGACCACAACACCCCGGCCTTTCAGGCCAGCCAGGACGGCCCCTTCGACCAGTGGCCCATCGGCATGGGATTCGAGTACTTTTATGGGTTCGTCGGCGGCGACGCCAACCAGTGGGAGCCCAACCTCTTCCGCAACACCACCCAGATCTACCCGTTTTTGGACAAGCCCGGCTGGAACCTGACCACGGCCATGGCCGACGACGCCATCGCCTACATGAACCGCTTAAACGCCCTGTCCCCGGAGCAGCCGTTTTTCGTCTACTACGTGCCCGGCGGCACCCACGCCCCGCACCATCCGACGCCGGAGTGGATCCAAAAGATCAGCGACATGCACCTCTTCGACAAGGGCTGGAATGCGCTGCGCGAGGAGATCTTCGCCAACCAGAAAAAGCTCGGCGTCATCCCGGCCGACGCCAAGTTGACCCCCTGGCCCGACGATCTCCTCAAGAAGTGGGAGACGCTCACCGACGACGAAAAGAAGATGTTCGTGCGCCAAGCCGACGTCTTCGCCGCCTACGTGGCCTACACCGACCACGAAATCGGCCGGGTCATCCAGGCCGTGGAGGACATGGGCAAGCTCGACAACACGCTTGTCATCTACATCAACGGCGACAACGGCACGAGCTCGGAAGGCACGCTTATCGGCACGCCCAACGAAGTGGCCATGTTCAACGGCGTCAACGTGCCCGTGGCCGACCAGCTCAAGTACTTCTACGACGTCTGGGGATCGGACAAGACCTACAACCACATGGCCGTGCCCTGGGCCTGGGCCTTTGACACGCCGTTTAGTTGGACCAAGCAGATCGCCTCGCATCTTGGCGGCGTGCGCCAGGGCATGGCCATCTCCTGGCCCGGCCACATCAAGGACAAGGGCGGCATTCGCCAGCAGTTCCACCATGTCATCGACATCGTGCCGACCATCCTTGAAGCCACGGGCGTCAAACAGCCCAAGACCGTGGACGGCATCAAGCAAAGCCCCATCGAAGGCGTGAGCCTGGCCTATACGTTTGAGGCCAAGAACGCCAAGGCGCCTTCGACGCACAAGACCCAGTACTTCGAGATGATGGGCGACCGCGCCCTCTATCACGAAGGCTGGCTGGCCAGCACCAAGGTCATGCGGCCGCCCTGGGACGTGGTCGCCGCCGCCAAGGACCCCATGACCTATCCCTGGGAACTCTACGACCTCAACGCCGACTGGACCCAGTCCACGGACATCGCCGCCAAGCACCCCGAGAAGCTCAAGCAGCTCCAGGCGATGTTCATGCAGGAAGCCAAGAAATACCAGGTGCTGCCGCTGGACACCACGGTGGTCACCCGCATGATCACCCCGCGCCCGAGCATTACGGCCGGCCGCAACGTCTTTACCTGGACCCTGCCGCTGACAGGCACGCCCAACGGCGACGCGCCAAGCGTGCTCAACGCCTCGTACAACTTCAAGGCCGAGGTGGAGATACCCCAGGGCGGAGCCGAAGGCATGCTCATCACCCAGGGCGGCCGTTTCGGCGGCTATGGCTTTTATGTCCTGAAAAACAAGCCGGTGTTCCTGTGGAATCTGGTCGATCTCAAGCGCGTGAAGTGGGAAGGACAGGAAGCGCTTGCTCCAGGCAAGCACGTGCTGGAGTTCGACTTCGCCTACGACGGCATGGGCGCGGGCACGCTGGCCTTCAACAACTTCTCCGGCGTCGGCCGGGGCGGCACGGGCGTGCTCAAGGTGGACGGGCAGGTGGTGGATACGCAAAAGATGGAACACACGATTCCCTTTACCCTGCAGTGGGACGAGTCCCTGGACATCGGCTCGGACACGCTGACCGGCGTCAACGACGCCGACTACAAGCCGCCGTTCGCCTTTACCGGCAAGATCGACAAGATCACCCTGACCGTGGATCGGCCCAAGCTCTCGCCCGAGGACATGAAAAAGCTGGAGCAGGCCCAGCGCAACAACAAGGCCAGCGAATAGCGTTGATGCCCATGGGGCCGGCGGCGCGTAACCCCGCCGCCGGCCCTTCCTGACCCGCCAGGGCCAGATGGCGTGCCTCCTCCCCGGTCATGCCGCGTCGATGGATCGCGGCCTGCCGGTGGCCGGGGCGCGACCGGCGGTTGCGGGGCCGTCCGAGGTTTCACGGCGTTGGACGGCCGTGGGCGCTGGATAGTCGCCTCCGGGACGGGCCGGCCGCGCCCGGGCGGCGTTTGGTCCGGGAGGCTTCCCCGAAAAACGCCGCTGTTCGCCGGGCCGAGGCTGGAAACGCCGCGCGGCCAAGGCGCTTTCGCGGCCCGGAAATAACCCGCAGTCTTGTTCCAGGCGGCAGCATGAAGCGATGGATCGGTTTATTGTGCGCGGCGGTCTTTTGCCTTGGGTCAGCGCACCCGGCTTTTTCCAAGAAAAACGCCATATCGGCGACCAAGGCCCCGACTGCCGCCTTTACCGGCTCGGCCGGCTGCCGCAGCTGCCATGAAAAATTCTACCAGCTGTGGTCCACGTCCTTCCATGGCCTGGCCATGCGCCCCTACAGCGACGCTTTCGCCGCGTCCTTCCTGACGCCCCAGGACCAGCCCTTGACCATCGGCGAGGCCGCCTACCGGGTCGAGATCGGTCCCGGCCAGGGGGCCGTGGTGGAAACCGTCGGCGGGACCGAGACCCGCTACCCCATGGTCCAGGCCCTGGGCGGCAAGAACGTGTTCTATTTTCTCACCCCCCTGGACAAGGGGCGGCTCCAGACCCTGCCCCTGGCCTACGACGTCCGCAAAAAGGAGTGGTTCGACATGGCCGCCAGCGGCGTCCGCCATGCCCCGGCCGGGACGACCGTCGCCGTGCCTTGGAAGGACTGGCCCTACACCTTCAACACCGGCTGCCACGGCTGCCACGTCAGCCAGTTTTCCACCAACTACGACCCGGCTTCCGGCGTGTATCATTCCACCTGGACCGAACCCGGCATCAACTGCGAGACCTGCCACGGCCCGGGCCAGGAGCATGTCCGGGTCTGCGAGGCAGCCCCCAAGGACCGGCTGCCCAAGGACTTGCAGCTCATTCGCGGCGGCCGGGATTTCAGCCATGCCCAGCAAAACGACCTGTGCGCCGTGTGCCACGCCAAGGCCGTGCCCCTGACCGCCTCCTTCGCGCCTGGGGACCGGTTTTTCGACCACTACGATCTCGTCACCTACGAGAATCCGGATTTCTACCCCGATGGCCGCGACCTGGGGGAAAACTATACCCAGACCTCCTGGGCGCGCAGCCCTTGCGCCCTGTCCGGGCAGCTCGACTGCATGCACTGCCACACCTCCAGCGGCCGCTACAAATTCGCCGATCCGGCCAAGGCCAACCAGGCCTGCAATCCCTGCCACGCCGAGCGCGTGGCCAACGCGTCCAGCCACACCCGTCACCCTGAAGGCAGCCCCGGCAACCGCTGCGTCTCCTGCCACATGCCCATGACCGAATTCGCCCGGATGCGCCGCAGCGACCACTCCATGCTGCCGCCGACCCCGGCCACGACCCTGGCCTACGGTTCGCCCAACGCCTGCAATCTTTGCCATACCGACAAGGACGCGGCCTGGGCCGACGGGCAGGTGCGGCAATGGCAGGCCCGGGACTATCAGGAACCGGTTCTGCGGCAAGCCGCGCTTATCGACGCCGCCCGCCGCCGGGACTGGAGCGCCCTGCCGGCCATGCTGGAATATCTGGGAGCCAAAGACCCGGACGCCGTGGTCGCGGCCTCGCTGCTGCGGTTGCTGGGGCCTTGTCCTGACGCCCGCAAGTGGGGGCCGATCCTGGCCGTTGCCGGGTCGCCTTCGCCGTTGGTCCGGGCCGCCGCCATGGAAGCCCTGGCCGACATGCCGTCTCGCCAGGCCCTGGACGTTTTGCTGGCCGCCGTGTCCGACGACTACCGCCTGGTGCGGGTGCGGGCGGCGGCGGCCCTGGCCGGCGCGCCCAAGGAGCTTATTCCCCCGGCCGTGGCCCCGGCCCTGGAAAAAGCCGCCGCCGAATATCTGGCTTCGTTGACCGCCCGGCCCGACCTGTGGACCTCCCAGTACAACCTCGGCAACTATTACCTGAACCTGGGCGAGGCTGAGCGGGCCGTGTCGCATTACGAAAAAGCCCGTCTCCTCGATCCGGCCGTTGCCGCGCCCCTGGTCAACCTGTCCCTGGCCCACAGCCGCCTGGGCGAGCTGGACAAGGCCGAGGCCGATTTGCGCCAGGCCCTGGCCCTGGCTCCCGCTGACGCGCCGGCCCATTTCAATCTCGGGTTGCTCCTGGCCGAGCGCGGCGACGCCGCCGGGGCGCAAGCCGCCTTGCGCGCCGCCTTGGAGCAGGCCCCGGACATGGCCGAGGCCGCCTACAACCTGGGGCTGCTTATGGGACAGGCCAATCCCCGCGAGGCCACGGCCCTTTGCCGCAAGGCCTACGGCCTGCGTCCGGACAATCCGCGCTACGCCTATGCGTTGGCCTTGCTCCTGCATCAGGACCGGCAGGACCGGGAGGCCTTGGCCGTGCTGGGGCCGGTGGTCGCGGCCCAGC
>JAEZEM010000200.1 GCA_023417745.1 Pseudomonadota bacterium | reverse complement strand
AGGTCGGCGTTGACGATGGGCCGCACCACGCCCCGGGCTTCGACCAGCTGCATGAAGAGGTAGATGACCGGGTCGAGCATCCGGTTGTAGTTGAAATAGCCGCCGGCCAGAATGCAGTTGCCGATGCTGGCCCCGCGCAAGTCAAAGTCCTTGGGCCGGCGTTCGTTGAAAAAGCGCAGATGGGTGCGGATGATCTTGCGCAGGGGATCGGGCACCCGGCGGATGAGCGGGTCTTCGCCGTTCATGATCCGGGTCAGCCGGGCCGCCAGTTCGTCCTGGGGCGCGTCCTTGGGCAGGCGGTGGGCAAAAAGCTCGAACACGGCCGGATTGCCGGTGATGCTGCGGTCGGCCAGGGCCATGATGCGATTGCGCAGATCGCCCACGGCCGGCATCCCGAAGGCCTTGCGCAGCACGGCCGAGGAACCGCCGGAATCAAAGGGCGTGATCAAGTGGATGGAATTGGCGGTGTATTCAATCAGCGTGGTGCTGAGGTCGCGAAGTGCTGTGCCGCCGCTGAAAAACAGCACGCGCGGCCCCAGCTCCGGGGCGCGGCGGAAAAGCGCCGCCCGGGACGGGTCAGGCAGGCGCACGGTGCGGGCGATGCGCGCCCGAGGGGAATTTTTGGCGTCTGGCACGTCGATGTCCTCAAAAGCGTCGAGACTTGGCGCAAAACGCGTCGTCATGGCCGACATCCGTCGGCGCGGCAAAGGATGTCCTGGCACAACTGCGCCGCGCGGGAAAAGTCCACGCCGCCGGAGAGCACCAGCACCGGTAGTTCTCCCAGGGCAGCGAGATAGGCGGCCGGCTCGGCCGGGCGGGGGCCGGCCAGAAACAGCACGCCCAGGTCCTTGGCGATGGCCGGGACCAGTTCGGGCGCGGCGGGCAGGCTGGTCCAGCGCGCGACCACAGGGCCGCCGCTGCGTTTCCAGCCCAGCACGACCAGGGCGCAAAGCCCGGCCCGAAGGCGCACCCGGCCCGGCCCGAAACACGTCTCAATGGGCACGTCGTGCTTGGATTCAAGCCCCCATAGCGCCTGCGGCGGCAAGGCGGCATAAGCGGCCCGCTCGGCCGGGTCAAGGAGCCCGTGCAGCCGGTCGTTGGCCAGGATCGTTCCGGGGTTGACCCGGGGCGGCCGGGCCAGGCCGCAACAGCCGAAGCCGTCGGGGCCGGGGGTCACGAACAGACGGTCGTTGGTAACGAAATCCGCGCCGCGCCGCACCAGCTCCAGGCCCAGGGTGGGCTTGCCCGCCCCGGCCAGACCGGCCAGGGCCAGGGTGGTCTTGCCCGCGCCGGCCAGTCCGGCCAAGGCCAGGGCGATCTCGCCCCGGGCCACGGCGGCGGCATGGAGCAGCGCCGCGCCCCGGGTCAGCTCCCGGTCAGCCAGCCGGGCGTTGACGGCATTGACCACCTGCTGGGGCCAGGCGGCGCAAGGGCCGAAAATCCAGTTGCCGGCCGGGCCGAAGACCAGCAGCAGCCCGGTACGGCGCTTGCGCACCAGACGGCCGTCGGGCAGATCGGCATACTCCTCCTTGCCGTCTTCGGACTCGTGGGGGACGAAGGTCAGGTCAAGGTCGGGGCAGGGGCCGTCCACAGCCTGGATAACCAGATCGGGTTGGCCGCCGTCGGCCGGAAAGGCGGCGAAATGCCGGCCCAGGGCCTCGGCCAAGGCCAAGCTGTTGGTCTGTACGCGAAGCCGCGTCCCGCCCGGCATGACGTCCACGACATGGGGCACGGGGGCGCGGCAAGCGGCGATGACGTCGGCGCAGGCGGCCGTCATGGGCAAAGGCTCCAAGGGACGGGCCGGCCCTAACGGGGCTGACATTTCTGGCTGAGGATGACGCCCTTGACGATAAAGACCAGGATCTCGCCGAGGTTGGCGGCGTGGCCGGCCATGCGCTCGAAGCTGCGACAGGCGAGAATCGCCCGCACCCCGTCCTCGGGCGCGGCCTGGCAGCGCGAGAGCGCCTCGGTGATGCAACGCATGGCGGCCACGGCAAGTTCCCTGGCCCGCTCGTCCAGGCGGCAGACATCCATGGCCGCCTCCACGTCGTCTTCGACAAAAGACCGCGAGGCCAGGGCCAACATGGCGGCCACATGGTCGGAAAGCTCCACGAGCGCGCCGTCGCAGTCGCCCGGGAGCCCGGCCCCGGCCAACGCTCCTTCGGCTATGTTGACGGCCTCGTCGCCCAGGCGTTCGAGGTTGATAACGGCCCGGGCGTAACCGACGATGCGCCGCAGGTCCAGGGCCACGGGCTGTTCCAGGGCCAGCAGCTTGAGGCAGGCCTCGTCGATGTCGCAGGTCTGTTGGTTAATGGCCTTGTCGCTTTCGATGATCTGGCGGGCCAGGGTCTGGTCGTTTTGGCGGTAGGCGGCCACGGCGCCTTGGCGGGCCGTTTCGACCAGCATGGACAAGGCGACGACGCGGCCCTTGAGGGCATCAAGCTCGGCGTGAAAATGGGCTCTGCTTTCCATGAAATGGCTCCCGAAGGCTTGGCGTTGATTCTGGCGGGACGACCTTTGGCGCGCTCCCCGCATCAGCCGAAACGGCCGGTCACGTAGTCTTCGGTCTGCTGATTGGCCGGACGGGTGAAGATGGCTTCGGTGGGGCCGACTTCCACGAGCTTGCCCATGTAGAAAAAGGCGGTGAGGTCCGAGACCCGGGCCGCCTGCTGCATGCTGTGGGTGACGATGGCGATGGTGT
>JAEZEM010000136.1 GCA_023417745.1 Pseudomonadota bacterium | reverse complement strand
GCCCGGATGATGGGCGGCGACATCGCCGTGGAAAGCGCGCCGGGACGCGGCAGCGCCTTTGTCTTCACCGCCGTCCTGGGCCTTGGCGCGCCGGCCCAATTGCCCGAGGAAGCGGTCGGCCGGACGGCCAACCCCGCCGCCGGGCCGGACTCCGCCCTGGCCGGCTTGCGGGTGCTCGTCGTCGATGACCACAACGCCAACAGAATTCTCTTAAACGACATCCTGCGCGAGGACGGGGCCGAAGTGCGGCTGGCGGCCGGCGGCCCCGAGGCCCTGGCCCTTTTGCGAAAGGCCCCAAGCGATCTGCTCCTGCTCGACTTGCAAATGCCCGGCATGGACGGCGTCGAGGTCGTGCGCCGGGTGCGCGCCCTGGAAGCCGAACTCGGCCGGGAGCGCATGCCCATCCTCATCCTGACCGCTTTCGCCCTGCCCGAGGACCAGGCTCTGCTGCCGGCCTCGGAAATCGAGGGCGTGGTCGGCAAACCCATCGACGTGACCGCCCTGCACCAGGCCATGCGCGCCGCCGTGCCCGGGCGCGCCGCCATCGTGCCGGCAACCACGGCCGACGGCCCGCCGGCAAGCGCGACGGACGCCGAGGTGCTGCACACCGGCGAAGCCCTGCGCCTGCTGGGCGGCCGCCGGGATCTCTACCGCCTGCTGGCCTCGGATTTCCTGGAAACCGCCCCGGCCCTGACCGCCGCTTTCGAGGAGGCCGCCGGACGCGGCGACCTGAACGAAGCCTGCCGGCTCATGCACACGCTCAAATCGGGCGCGGCGTCCCTGGGGGCGCAGCGCCTGCGCGACACGGCGGCCGAGCTGGAACGGCTGACCCGCTCGCGCCAGGCCGTCTCCGACGCGGACCAGACCGCCTTGCGCGCCATGCTGGACCAGACCAACCAGGCCCTGCGCCAAACAGCTTCGCTCGGATAATCTGTGGCCCGCATCCTCGCCCTTGACGACGACCGCCTCGTGCAACGCCTCATCGGCGTCACCGCCTCGGAGCTCGGCCACGAGTCCTTGACCGCCTCGACCCTGGCCGAGGGGCTGGCCCTGTGCCGCCAGGACGGCTGCGACGTCGTGTTCCTGGACGTGCTCCTGCCCGACGGCAACGGCCTGGAGCGCATCCCGGAACTGCGAGCCCTGGCCGACCCGCCGGAAATCGTCATCATCACCGGCCACGGCGACGCCTCCGGGGCCGACCTGGCCATCCGCCACGGGGCCTGGGATTTTCTGACCAAGCCGCTGGCCCTGGACCATCTCCGGCTCATCCTGGAACGCGTCCTGGCCTTCCGCCAACAGCGCCGGGGCAACGCCTCCAACCTTGGCCCCCTGCGCGACATCGTGGGCGAAAGCCCGGCCCTGCGGGCCTGCCTCGATCTGGCCGCCCAGGCGGCGGCCAGCGACATCAACGTGCTGCTTTTAGGCGAAACCGGCACCGGCAAGGAGGTCTTCGCCCGGGCGATCCACGACGGCAGCACCAGAAGTGCCATGCCGTTCGTGCCCATGGATTGCGCCTCGGCCACGCAGTCGCTGCTCGAAAGCCAGCTCTTCGGCCACACCCGGGGAGCTTTCACCGGCGCGGACCAGAACCGCGACGGCGTGGCCCGCCTGGCCCACCGGGGAACGCTGTTCCTGGACGAGGTGGGGGAGTTGCCCGTGGCCATGCAGCGCGCCTTTCTACGGCTGCTGGAGACCCGCCGCTTCCGGCCCCTTGGCGGCAAGGCCGAAGTGGAAAGCGATTTCCGGCTCATCGCCGCCACCAACCGCAATCTCGTCGAAATGGCCTCCCTGGACCTTTTTCGCACCGACCTGCTCTACCGCTTAAACGGCATCACCATCACCCTGCCCCCGTTGCGGGAGCGCCGGGAGGACATCGTGCCGTTGTGCCGGCATTTCGTGGAGCGGTTGTGCAGCCGTTACGACGCCTGCGGCAAGGAAATCTCCGACGATCTCCTGGAAGCGCTGCTGCGCTATGACTGGCCGGGCAACATCCGCGAATTGGCCCATGCCCTGGAACGGGCCTTTGCCGCCTCGCGCGGGGAGCCACGCATTTTTGCCGGCCATCTGCCGGTGGACATCCGCATGGCCGTGGCGAGAAGCCGGCTTGGCCAACGCAACAGTGCTTCTCTCCCGTCCTCGGTCGACGGCATCGCCCGGCAAGCCTACCAGACCTTCCGGGAATTCAAGGACGCCTCGGAAAAAGCCTATTTCGAGGGGCTGCTCGAAGCCGCTTCCAGCGTCAGCGAGGCGGCCCGGCTGTCAGGCCTCTCCCGGGGCCACCTCTACCAGTTGCTCAAGAAACACGGCCTGGAAAAATAAGGCCGCCGCCAGGGATGCGGGCCGGGGACAAGCAGGACGGATGCACCGCCTGCCCCTGGGGCGCAAGACTCCTGTCTCGATATTGACTGGTTCGGGGAATACCGGCAAGTGACGGCATAGCATCACTTGGCAAAAGACCATTTCCCATCTACGGCCTTGTACGGCGGCCGTGCGCTTGCGCAACGACCATGGCGGGCTGCAGCCATTTTCCGCGCCGCGAGGTCGCCAGGCGTCTGTGACGGATGCGCATCGCCAGCGACGGCAACCATCGCGCGCTTGGCCCAAGCAATGGATGGCCACGGCAATTCATGAAAATATTCTATGCAACGTCAAATTACATCAGTTATACTAAAACAGGCATCGAATACATGTCCTGCCTCAAACTTCTTGGGCATGACCTCGTAGCACGTCCGCAGGACGCGGACGTCTGCGTCATTCACTCCGAGCCTGGACACATGAACAATCATCTCAAGCAATTGCCGGGCCTCGCGGACAAACCGCTGGCCGGGTATTTTGTCTGGGAACTGGAGCGCATGCCGCGTGCCTTCGAGGCCGGCGTCGATATGGTGGACGCCGTCTGGACCTGTTCGGCCTTTTCCGCCGCGGCTTTTGCCGCCTATGCCCGGCCACGGGGAATCGACACCCAGGTGCTGCCCCACGTGGTGGAACGCACGTCTCCTTCGAAGGACGACACAGCCAAGATGCTTCGCCGGCTTGGGCTTGCCCGGGAGCCGGGCCGTCGCAAGAAACCGCCCGTATTCTATACCGTCTGCGACACGGGCAATGCGCGCAAGAATTTCACGGTCCTCCTGCGGGCCTTTGCCCGCCTGCCGCGCGGCGCGGCCCGGCTGGTGGTCAAGCAGTATCGCACGGCCCTGGACCTGGCGGCGTTGCCGGATGTGACGTCCGTGCCCGAAGCCCTCTCGGAGGGGGAAATGGCGGCGCTGCACGCCCTGTGCGACTGCTACGTGTCGACGCACCGAGGCGAGGCCTGGGGTCTGGGCATAAGCGAGGCCCTTAGCCACGGGAACGTCGTGCTGGCCACGGGCTGGTCCGGCAACATGGAGTACATGGACGCGGACAACGCCGTCTGCCTTGGCTATAGGCTACGCCCGATCCGGACCGAGGAACTCCGGGCGCTCCCGCCGGCCTATGAGGCGGGCATGCGCTGGAGCGACGTCGACGAGGACGAGCTCGTGGCGCGCATGACCGACGTCGTGCAAGGACGCCTGGACCCGGAGCTGGGAAGCCGCGCCCGGGACTCCATGCGACGATTTTCCCGGAGCAATGTGGCGAACAGGCTCAATGACTTACTGCAGGGACTCGCCGCGCGGGGCAAGCGCCGCCCCTGATTCCACAGCACCTTTCCGGCCGGGTTTCGCCGCCTGGGCCGAAGGCGAGGCCGCCGGGGCAACACCGTCCACGGCTTTTCCGCACACGCTGGAGGGCGAAGCCTCGCCGATGAAATTCCTACGGAAATACACATGAAACTGGACATCATGACCCTTCTCGTCATGAACCTCATCGGCAACGCCGTCAGCGCCTGGGCCATGGCCGTCATCTGGCGCGAACACCGGCGACGGTATCCGGGCATCGGCTTCTGGCTGGCCAACATGCTCCTGCAGACCGCGGGAGTGGCCTTGATCCTCACGCGGGGCCGACTGCCGGATGTTCTTTGCGTGCTTTTGGCCAACCTCATGATGCAGTCCGGGGCCGTGCTGCTGCTTGCGGGCCTGGCGCGCTTCACCGAATCGCCCTCGCGCCAGGGCCGCAACATCGTCTGGCTTGCCGTATTCGCCCTGGCCATGGCCTACGCGCTGTATGTCGTCCCGGACATGCAGGCCCGCCAGATCATCGTCTCAGCATCCATCATCCTGATCACCGGACAGGCCGCCTGGCTGCTTTTGCGAGAGGCCGCGCCGCGTTTTCGGGCCGTCGCCAACCTTGCCGGCTACGTCCTGATCGGCTTTGTGGCCACAAGCCTGGCGCGCATTGTCCTCATTGTGACCAAGCCTCTGGGGACACAGGACTTTTTCAGCGCCGGCACGGCCGACGCCCTGGCCATCACCCTGTATACCACCCTCAACGCCTGCCTGGCCATCTGCCTGGTCCTGGCCGTCAACCGACGACTTTTGGCCGACGTGGGGGCGCTCAAGGACGAGCTGGAAGTCCTGGCCACCCACGACGCCCTCACCGGCCTGCCCAACCGGCCGCTGTTCTATGACCGCCTGGCCGTGGCCCTGGCCGGGGCCAGACGCCAGGACATCCAGTTGGCCGTCATGTCCGTGGACCTCGACGGCTTCAAGCACGTCAACGACAGCCTGGGCCATCCGGCCGGGGATGCCCTTCTTAAGGAAGCGGCCCGGCGTCTGGCCGGGTGCTTGCGCGCCTCGGACACGGTGTCGCGCTTTGGCGGCGACGAGTTCGTGCTGCTCATTGGCGACGTCGGCGGCCCTGGCGACGCCCTGACCGTGGCGGCCAAGATCCTGGCCGCCTTCCGGGAGCCGTTTCAGTTGGCCGACCAGGAGGCCCGCGTTTCCGCCAGCATCGGCGTCGCCCTGTCCCCGGCCCATGGCCGGGAGATCGAGGAGCTCGTCCACCGCTCCGACGAAGCCCTCTACCGGGCCAAGGCCGGCGGCCGGGACGCCTGCCGGCTCTACGGCGAAGACGCGGGCTGACAGGCTGTTGCCAATATTTGTCCTCTGGCTGATAATCGCAGCAGTGACACGCATCGGCGCCGGACCATTGCGCGCTGCGCCACGCGGCCAGCCAACCGCCGCGATCCATTCATGAAGAAGCCTTTCCCCGGGGCCTCATGCAGTTGGCCCAGGCAGGCTTGGTTCTGGACAAATGCGTCGACGCCTCGACCATGGAGGCCTCCCGAGTCAGGAGCAAGGACGAGCGGGCGCACCGGATCGACTGGGGAGCATACGGCGACTCTGAACAACATCGCGACAACGCTCGAAATGCACTTCCAACAACCGGACTCAATCGGCAATGAAACAACATAGCAGCCGTCATTGTGACGATACAATAGAATTAGCTATCCTGTATTTTAAATACATTGCCCTGGGTTACGAAATCGCAATCAACCACAAGGCTTCTTTTTATTTTTGCCTGTATCCCAAGATTCAGGAATGCTTCCACCCCTCGGACCTTGAGCGATATCTCATGACCATCAGCTATGAAGATTCTGGAAGTGACGCGAGCAAAACATATGTTGGCGAACGAATCCCGTGGCTAAAGAGCTTTCCACCCCACCTGCGCAATATCTATTCAGAAATACCCGATCTATGCAATGAGTATATCAATGACATTTTTTCGGGACCTGGAATATACACAAACCCAGACGGTCTATGCATTCAACATGACTTCAGCAACAACCATGTCCACGTTGAAAATGGCTTCAGACGCACGACAGGCTGCCCAGATGTATTTGAAAACACCGTACACATATTTGGCCCTTCTTATGTGTATGGATTCGGGGCAGAAGATGATCACACCATACCATCGCTTTTTCAATCAAACCACAACGCATTCAAAAACAGCCAGCCGTCGGCACGTTGCCTAAGAGTCTCAAATCATGGAACCCGGGGAGGCACATACGACACGTGCTTGAAGCATATTTCCCAGGCCCGCCTCGCCCCGGGCGATACGGTCATCGTCTTCGACAGCAACCTGCCCCTGTCTCCCAGCGCCTGGGACTCGATCAGAACGAACGGCAACGTTTCAGACAGACTCATTGAACTTTGCACTGCAGCGGGAATTCCTGTCATAGATTTTCGCCCCATGTTTCACCGCCCACATGTCCACGGCGAGGTCTTCTTTGACAACGGGCACATGGCCCACCGGGGGAACCTGGCTCTGGCCAGAAAATTACATGATGTATGCATTCGGTCAGGTGATCTTTGGCGGCAAGAAGATCGGCTGGCCACACACTTTCTGCTCCAGAACAAATTGCTGGGAAAGGCAGAAACGGAAAACAATATCCATGCCTACCGGGGGCTGCAAGATTATCTGAACGACCTGAAAGACAAATCCGTACCCAGCGACAACATCGGCTGCATTGTCATGAACTGCAACCCCTTCACGCAAGGGCATCAAAATCTGATCAAGACCGCAGCCAGCCAAGTGGATCATTTATATATTTTTGTCGTTCAAGAAAATCGATCCTGTTTTTCATTCAATGATCGTCTTGTCATGACAACAAACGGGTGTCGTTCGCTTGACAACGTTACTGTACTACCTGGAGGACAGTATATCATCTCAACATTGACTTTCCCTGAATACTTTGAAAAAGACCACAAAAAAGACCTCACTATTAACGCCTCGATGGATATTCATGTATTTGGAAAATTCATCTCCAAAACACTGAACATATCCAAACGGTTTGTTGGACAGGAGCCTTTTTGCCCAATAACGCGTCAGTACAATCAACAAATGCTGGAAATATTGCCGGAATACGGCATTGCAGTACTTGTCATCGAGCGTTTCAAGGTCGACGACACCCCCATCAGCGCTTCGCAGGTGAGGAGATTAATGGGAGAAGGACAGTTTGAGCAAATTGGCGATTTGGTCCCAAAAACAACCTACGACCATTTGGTGGCCATTGGAAAGATACCCCGTCAATTTGCCCGATTTGAGCCTGCGCCAGCGCCTTCCGTCGAGGGACAGGGGCCAGAAACCATGGCCGAACACCTTCTCCGGGAAACGATTCCAGAAAACCGCACCACCCTCAAGCAACCTCCAGGACTGCGTGAGAACGCCGGCGTCCCTGTCACGCTGTCCACCTCTGACCGTGGGCTGCTCAGCAGTGAACTTGTCTGTTTGTTCCATGACCTGATCGCATTCTCAAAGTATCCATCTCTGGCCGCATACCTCAAGATGAACTTCAATGAAGCCCACTATCTCACTGCCAATCCTGATGTCAGTGCCGCCATCGCCGATGGAAGAATCCATTCTGGGTTAGAACATTGGCTGACCTGGGGATTTCAAGAAGGTCGGAGCGTTTCTTTTTTTCAAACGAAATAAACCACTGACGGTCCACACCATCATCCGGACGAGGACATGCCGGCTCCGGCCCACTGCCGAGAGGTCAGGGATATCCGCTTCTCCGGTGCGGGCCTCAAGGCAGGACCCGACAGGCGTTCCTCGCTTTGGCCCTGTGGCCATGCTGCCAAACCCCTCGTGGACGATTGTTGTCGACAGCGCAGGCCGGTGGGGGCAGTTCCTGACGCCGCCCCCAAAAAAGCGGGCGGGACGCCCAAGCGCCCCGCCCGCCAACTCTTGCAAACCTTCTTCGTCTCTTGGCCCTAGGCCTCGGACGTCGCCGCCATGGCGTCCGGCCGCTTGGCCCGGATCATGCTGCCAAGGATGATGACCGCGCCGACCACCAGCGAAACCACCATGAAGGCGAAGCTCACCTTGTCGAGCAGCGCGATGGTCTCGGGGCTGACGTTCATGAGCCCCAGCTTGGCCAGGTACTTGGGCATGGCAAACCCGCGCGACAGAGCCACGATGAGCATGATCGAGCCCATGACGATCTTGATCATGTGTTCCTTGACGAAGGTGGTGCCGATGGCCCCAAGCTGCACGCCGAGAAGCGAGCCGGCCAGGATGATCAGCGTCAGGCGGATGTCCACCATGCCCTGCATGGCCCAGTTGACCGAGCCGGCCAGGCCCATGACAAAGGCGATGACCAGTTCCGTGGCCGAGGCGACCAAGCTCGAAGCGCCGAGAATGTAGATCATGCCCGGCACGCCGACAAAGCCGCCCACGGCGATGGTGGCGGCCAGAAGACCGGTGGCCAGGCCCACGGGCAGCAAGAACCACATGGAAATGCGCAGGTTGGCCTTTTTAAAGGTCATCATGGGCCACAGCTCGACCTTCTGGAGCCGCAAGGCCAGCGAACAGGTCTGCTCCGCGCCGCAGGACTTGGCCGAAGCCAGAGCGTCGCGCATGACGATGCCGCCGACCACCACCAGCACGGCCACGAACGATACGCTCACGTACAGGTCCGAACCGGCCGGCCCCCACAAATTTAGGACATAATTCTGGATCTTGATGCCGATCTGCACGCCGACGCCGGCAAACGCGGCCAGATACAGCCCGAGCTTGATGTCCACCTGACCATACTTGTAGCGCTTGATGGACCCGACCAGGGCCTTGGGGAACTTGTGGCACATGTTGGAGGCCACGGCCACGGTGCCGGGCACGCCCAGGCTCATCATGCCCGGGGTGAGCACAAACGCCCCGCCGGAACCGATGAAGCCGCTGACCAGGCCGCCGATGAAGCCGACAATGAAGAGGAAGCAGATTCCGGCCGGATCGAGCTGGATGAACCGGGCGGCGTCGTTAAGCATATCCATGAAACGCGCTCCTATTGCGATCGTATGGTCATTCGTTTCAAGCCGAAGCGTGCGGACTTGCGCGCATCCTCGGGAAAGCCTGCGGCGTTTCGCCCGCAAGGCGCGAAAACCGCTTCCGTTTCTGGAACACTACAGCCGTAGTGCTCCAGGGGCGCACTAGACGCTGACCGTGGCCCGGGGCCGGCTGTCCTGGCGGACCGGGGCGCGGGTCGCGGTCTGGGCCGGAGCCTTGGTCACGGCATTGACGCCGAGCACTTCCCACAGCGTCCCGGCAAAGGTGCCGTGGACCCAGGAGAACAGGAAGACCGTGGCGATGGGCAGGGCCGTGAACACGCCGCCCCGGGCGGAGGTGGTCAACAAAAGATCCTGGAACTGGTACACGGCCGCATACAGGGCCACGCTGCCGATGCCGTAAGCCACGAGCTTGGCCACCGGCTTTTTCGCCTTCGCTTGCATCAATGCCTCTCCTTTGTCCGTTCGTTCCGACATCCAGGGGACGGCGTCCCCTAACCAGTCACTTCAAAAAGCGGCATACTGACCGCGAATCCGTCCCTGGCCCGCTGCTCGCGGGCCGCCAGCACGAATTCCACCCGGCGCAGCCGGCCGCATTCCTGCTCCACCACCTCGGCCGGACGGCCGAAACACACCACATGCCGAAACCCCAGCCCCAACTGTTCGGCCTCCCGGGCGAACTCCCGGGCCGAGAGCTTGGCCCGGCGCAAAAACGCTTCCCGGCCCCGATCCGCTGCGCTGCCCTCGGCCGGCGCGGCCACGGTCAACCCCACGATCTCCGTGCCGAGCCGGCCAGCCACGCCCAGAGCTCGCTTGATCAGACCCAGGGGAAATTCCGGGGCTGTGGACACGGCCACGATCTTCTTGCCTTCAGCGGCCCCGGCCCCTTGCTGCCCGGTCACCCCGAGCCGGCTGCCCGCCTCGGAAAACTCCAATTGACCAGACTGGCCAAGCGGGCCGGACGCCGTGCCCGTGAGCGACAGGCCGTGCTCGGCCATCCCCACTTCCTGGGCCGTGTCTTCCAGGAAGCGCCGCAGCCGCGACGGTCGTCCAGGGCGCGCCCCGGACGACGCGGCGGCCTTTTCGCGCTTGGCCATGTCGGCCTAGACCCGCACCCGGGGACGCTTGTCGACCCGCTTGGTCGCGACAGCCTCCGCGTCGGCCGTCTGACGTCCTTCGGCCAGGATTTCGCGGGCCTCCTTGGGCAGATTGCGTTCGGCAAAAGGCAGGGCGGCGAAAACGGTCTCCACATGTTCCCTGATGCTGGCCATGTCCGTATCCTCCTGGCGTTTCCCGCTCTTACTCCAAGTTCCGTACCAACAGACTAACAGCTGAAATTATTGTAGTTTTCATTTTACGAAAACTTTTTTCGTTGCGAAACGCAACGCCGTGCCGCGTCGTGCCCGACCAGACGGCGTTGCCGAATGCAACAGCCGTTGCGGATTGCCACGGCCGCCGAATCCGGTGTTGCGGGGGGGCGCAAAAAAGCTCAATCAGGAGGGAAACCACGGAGAGACCATGCTGTTTTTCCAGAAACGCACCGAGGGCGCGCTGCCGCCGCCGCCCGCCAGCGACATCGGCCAATTGCGCACGCGCATCGAGACCCAGGAACTGCCCCACCACGCCCGGGAAGCGGCCAGGCGCGAGCTGGAACGGCTGGAAAAGACCGATCCCTCGGCAGCCGAGTACGGCGTGGGACTGGCCTATCTGGATTTCCTGCTCGGCCTGCCCTGGACCGCCGTCACTCCGGACCGACTGGATCTAGCCCAGGCCGAGGCGGTCCTCGACGCCCGCCACCATGGCCTGGGCCAGATCAAGGACCGGGTGCTCGAATACCTGGCTTCCCGGGCGCTGCGGGCGGCCCCGGATTTCCATGTGCTGGTGGTGGACGACGAGGACATCGCCCGAGCCAATCTGGAGCACGTGCTGCGCAAGGAAGGCTACAAGGTGCGGGGGGCGGCCAATGGCCTGGAAGCCCTGGCCGAGGTGCGGCGAAGCGAGTTCGACCTCATCGTCACCGACCTCAAGATGGACA
>JAEZEM010000108.1 GCA_023417745.1 Pseudomonadota bacterium | reverse complement strand
GCCCGGCGCACGGCCGAGACGGCCACGGCCATGGAAGAAATGAACGCCACCGTCCTGGAGGTGGCCCGAAACGCCGGCCGGGCCGCCGAGACCGTGCACGACGCCAAGCGCAAGGCCGAGCAGGGGGTCGAGGTGGTGGGCGAGGCTGTGGCCAGCATAGGCCTTGTGCGCGACAAGGCTTCCGAACTCAGCCGCGACATGCACGCCCTGGGCCAGCAGGCCGGCGACATCAGCCAGATCATGACGACCATCAACGACATCGCCGACCAGACCAATCTCCTGGCGCTCAATGCCGCCATCGAGGCGGCCCGGGCCGGTGAGGCCGGGCGGGGGTTCGCCGTGGTCGCCGATGAGGTGCGCAAGCTGGCCGAAAAAACCATGGCCGCCACCCGCGAGGTGGGCGCGGCCATCACCGGCATCCAGCAGGGCACCCAGAAAAACGTCGACAATTTCGAGGCCGCCGCCAAGCTCATCGGCCAGGCCACCGATCAGGCCGGGGTCTCGGGCGCGGCGCTTAAGGAGATCGTGGCCCTGGTGGAGGACGCCACCGATCAGGTCCGTTCCATCGCCACCGCCGCTGAGGAGCAGTCGGCGGCCAGCGAAGAGATCAACCGTAGCGTGGACGACATCAACCGTATTTCCACCGAGGTGTCCGAGGCCATGAGCCATTCGGCCCGGGCCGTTGCCAAACTGGCCGGCCAGGCCCAGGAGCTGCGCGCGCTTATTGCCTCGCTCAAGGAGCAGTGAAACCGAACCCGGAAACCGTACGCCACAGTTGACGGCCTCGCCGACACCCTCGGCGAGGCCGTTGGCGCGTCCATCCCAGGCTTGGTAAGCCCGCCATGCTCAGAGAGGCGTAGGAAGGATGCGGCCAGCGAGCCGGCCGTGCTTGGTGTTTGTGGGCAAAGCGCGGGGCCGCGCGGCAACCGAGGCGTTTGGGACTGGCGGCCGGAGGCCGCCGGGCCGGTGAACTCGCAACGGACGAGGAAGGACGATGATCGCGCTGTGCTGTCTGGACGCCGTCTCGGTACGCTATCTGCGTGAACTGATTGATCTGCTCGCCGTCTGTCTGGCCGAGCTCGGGCAGGAAACCCGACTGGCCGTGGGCGCGCTCGATCCAGGCGCGACCAACATCGTGCTCGATTTCTATAAAGCCGCCTCACCCGAACCTTTCGCCGGCCGGCGCTACGTGGTCTACCAACTGGAGCAATTGTCGCCGGGCTGCCGGTTTCTGACCGCCGCCAGCGTGCGCGTGCTGCGAAACGCCCTGGCGGTGTGGGATTTCGCCGCCGAGAACGCGGCGCTTCTATCGGCGCTGCGCATCCGGGCCGAGGTGCTGCCCGTGGGCTGGCATCCGGCCATGGCGACCCTGCCGGCGCTTGCTCCGGCGGACAAGGATCTCGACGTGCTGTTTTACGGCAGCCTCAACCGCCGTCGCGAGGCCGTACTATCGCGATTGGCCCGGGAGCCGGTGCGCTTTAAGGTGCTTGAAGGGGTATTCGGGGCCGAGCGCGACGCCTTTGTCGCCCGGTCGCGCCTGGTGCTCAGCATCCACTATTTTGAGGCCAGGCGCTTGGAAATCGTGCGTATTTCCCATCTGCTCGCCAACCGGGCCTTTGTCCTGGCCGAGGAAGCGGCCAGCAATCCCTACGCCGGCTTGGGGCTGGCCACGGCTCCTTACCGCGAATTGGTCGGTCGCTGTCTGGACTGGCTGGCCGATGGGCCGGCCCTGGAAGCGTCCAGGGTGTCGGTGGCCGACCGTTTTGCCGCGACCCTGCCCATGACGCCGCTGCTCGCCCGACTCGTGGCCGCCTTGCCTGGCCTCGCCGCTTCCTGAATCCTCTCCCTGTCGACCCCGTGCCCCCCGTAAACTTTTCCCATTGCAGGAGTCCGGGGGGATCATCCCCCCGGCCGCCGGAGACCTTCTTAAACAACTCCGCACTCCTCCAACAATCTCCCCATCCGTTGCGCGTACGTATGGCGGGCGGTGGTTTCCCGCCATTGGTTGTAGCCGAGAGTTTTGGCTTGGCGGGGATCGTCCAGGAGTTTGGCCGTCAGCGCCATGAGGCTGGTCGGGTCGTCGTAATAGGCGACGTGGGAGAAGAGCTCGTCCTCGCCGTTGCCGGGCCGGTTGGAGACGAGGGTTCCGCCGGCGGCCTGGGCCTCGAAAAAGCGCATGTTGACGTCGTTGCCGACGGTGAGGTTCAGGATCAGGGTCGAGGCGTTGTAGACGGCGTTCTGCTGCCGGCCGTAGGCGTTGCCGACGAAGCAGCGGGGGAAGCGCTGCGCCAGCCTGGCGAACAGTTCCCGCCGCTGGGGGGTGTGGAGGTTGCCGACAAAGCACCAGTCGTAGCGGTTGTCCGCCTGGGGCAGCCGCCGCCAGAGGCGTTCGTCGCAGGCCAGGGGCAGCCAGGGCAGGCCGAGCTTTTGGGCCACGTCTTTCTGGGCGGAAAACACCGTGTCGAAGCCGCGCATCTTTTCCAGGCGCGTCATGCCGCCGACCATGGCGTCCATACGGTGGACGTCGATGCACCAGTAGGCCTTTTTGCCGGCGACGTCCGGGGCCGGGTAGGCAACGTCGTCATCGATTTGCAGATAGAGGTCGGCTCCGAGGGGAAGCCCGGCGTAGCCGCCGAAGCGCAACGTGTCTCCTTCGCGGGAAAGGGGCGGGTAGTGGACCACCTCATGCCCCAGGCGGGCCAGGGCGGCCCGGCACAGGGTTCCGGTGGTGTCCGGGCGCAGCAGGGCGTCGTAAATTAGCACGATGCGGGCCATGTCGTCTCCGCTTGGCCAAGGCCCCGGTCGGACGCGCGGTCCTTGGGGATGCCTTGGTTTTCGCCGTTTAGGCGGGCCGTTTCGGAGAGCTACAGTATTTTCATGCTGTTGGCGACGCCAGACCGCCGGCCGGAGGGACTGGTCGGGCAAAGGACTGGCGTTTTTTTGCCGTTGCCGTAACAGGCAGTGCAAGGCCTTTGCACTTGGAGGAACCCCATGCCCCATACGTCATCCCGCACCGCCATCCGTATCCTGGTCTTGTGGCTGCTGGCGGCGGCCTTGCCCGCTTTTGCCGGGGCGGCCGGACCGGACGCGGCCGCTTTTTTGCCGAATGACGCGCGCTACAATCCCTGGATTTGGCCTCTGGCCCGGTTTGGCGGCCAACCTGGGCAGTATGCCGTCAACATCCACATGGGCTTTTGCAATGTGGATTATTTTTGCGAAGTGGCCACGCCGGCCGGGGGCGAACTCGTCAAGGACGTGCGCCGCACGGCCGCCGACGACGTGACCCGGGAGGTCTTGGCCCGCATCGACGCCCTGAACGACGTGTCTTCGCTTGTCGTGCGTTACGGCGTGGGCAACGTTTCGCCCGAGGCCCTGCGGGCGCTTA
>JAEZEM010000503.1 GCA_023417745.1 Pseudomonadota bacterium | reverse complement strand
GTGAGGATCATGCTGACCATTTCCGAAGCCATGTCCACGTTGGAGGTCTCCAGGGTATTGCCGGAGATGGAGCCCACCGAGCCGGTGTTGGCCCGGTTGGTGGTGCCCTGCCCGGAATCCAGGGTGGAGGCGTAGAGGTTGCTGCCCTGGCGGCTTAAGCCCTGGAGGTTGGTGAAGTTGGCCAGGGCCAAAGCCCACAGCTTCTGGGTCTGGCCGTTGGAGAAGGTGCCGGTCAAAATGCCGTCGCTGTCCACGGACACGCTGGTCAGAAGCCCGGAAGTGTAGCCGTTTTGCGAGCTGAACACCGTGGAGGACGAGGTGGCGTAGCTGGTGGTCACGGTGCTGTTGATCTTGGTGGTGGCTGGGTTGAAAGACACCAGTTCATTGGGGTCAGCCACAGCGGCCGCCGAGAGCAACGTGCCGGTCGTGCCGGGCACGAAGCCGCTGTTGTTGCTGATGCCGACGTTAAACGCGATGTTGAGCGCGTTGGGCGAGTCGGTGAAGCTGGCATTGGACACCGACTTGAAGTTGGCCGTCAACACGGGGTAGCCGTTCTTCACGCTGGCCGCCGCCCATTGCGAAGCGTTGAACGCGCCGCCGGTGGCGTTGCTGGCCTGCAGAGTGTAGGCGCTCATGTTTTCCAGGCTGCCCGACGAATCGAAGGTCATGGTGCCGGTCATGAGCAGGCCGGCGGTGGCCGTTCCGGCGATGGGGTTGCCGGCGGAATCGACGCGGCCGTCCTCGCTGGGGTCGCAGGTGACGGCGTATTCCCAGTAATCCTTGCCGTCTTGACTGGTGACCTTGTCGTAGTACGTGGTCAGGGTATGGGGCGAGCCGTTTTCGTCGTACACCTTGATGGTGGACTGGTAGCCGTAAGCCGTAGAAGGCATGGCCGGACTGGCCGTGCCGTCCCACTGCTCGGTCATGGCATAGTAGTAGTTGGTTCCGTCGGTGCGGGTGTTCTGAGTCGTGGTGTCGGAGTCGAGCTGGGTGACCATGGTGACGCTGGAGGTCGCCTTGGCCGGGCTCGTGAACTGGGTCAGGCGAACATCTTGGATCTCGCCGGTGACCGGCACCTGGCTTAAGACCGTGCCCGAGCCGGCGGCGGCGTCGATGCGGTCCTGATCGACCTTCCAGCCTTGGACGGCCAGCCCCTGCGGCGTACACAGGTAGCCGTCGGAATCGAAGCTGAAGTCGCCGGCCCGGGTGTAGTAGGTGGTGGTGTTGCCGGTGTTGAGCATCTTGCCGTTGGAACCCACCTGGCTCTTCTGCTTGACCATGAAAAAGCCGTTGCCGCTAATGGCCATGTCCAGGTTTTCGCTGGTGGTCTCCAGGCCGCCCTGGGAGTAGTCGGACACCACGGTGCCCACGCGCACGCCGCGGCCGATCTGCTTGACGCCGGCGGCCGTGCCGACGTTGGCGCTCATGAGATCCATGAAATCCGTGCGCGCGCCCTTGAAGCCGTACGTGTTGACGTTGGCCAGGTTGTTGCCGATGGTGCCCATCTTCGTCGAGTTGGCCAGTAAGCCCGACACGCCCGACCACATGGATGTTCCTAATCCGACTCCCATAACGACCTCCTTTCCTTATGTCCTCCCCGCGTCGGGTCAGGAATCCTCTTATTGACTGGTGGTGCTCGTCTCGTTTTCCACGTTGCTGATGTCCGTGAAGGCCGCGTAGCGGCCGCCGCCGATATCGAGGTAGTAGCTGCCGTTTACCTGCTGGATGCCGACGACCTTGCCGCGCATGGTGGTGGACACCTTCATGGGGTCGCCGTCGGCGTTGGTGGCGGTCACGGCCACCTGGTACTGGCCGTCTTCCACGGCGGCGCCGTCGTAGTCCTTGCCGTCCCACTGGAATTCCACTTCGCCGGCGGTCTTGGCCCCGACATCGACGGTGCGCACGATGTTCTTGGAGCTGTCCAGGATGTTGACCATGCAGGTGTTCGCATCCTCGGGCAGGGTGAAGGTCACCGAGGTGGCCTTGCCGTCCTCGACGCTGACCGCCGTGCCCGTGGCGTCGATGGTCTTGCCGATGAAGTTCACGGCCCCGATCATCTGCTGCTCCTGGGTGAGCTTGCTCAGACCTTCGACGCCGGAATTGATTTCGGTGAGCTGTTCAAGGCTCGAGAATTGCGCCAACTCGGCCACGAATTCCTTGTCGTCCATGGGGCTTAAGGGATCCTGGTACTGCAACTGGGTGACCAGGAGCTGCAGGAAAGCGTCCATCCCCAACCCGGACGAGGACTTGCTCGTGGTGGAACTGGCGGAGCTGCCGGAGGTGGAGGACAAGAGGCTGTCTACATAACTCATGGCCGTCTCCCTGTGTTAGGCGAAAAGGTCGAGCCCAGCGGCCCGGGCGGTTAAGGCCGCAGGCATGGCCGAGGCTGCGTCGCCGCTCAATCCGGCGGATTCCCGGGCCAGGCGCACCGTGGATCGGATGCGGTCCAGGGCTTCGCGCTGCTCGCGGGCTTCGTTGTGGCGCTCGGGGCTGTCCCAGGCGGCGGTCTGATTGTCCTGGGAGAGTTGGCTGCGCACCTCGACCTCGGACACCTTGAACCCCTGATCTTCCAGGGACTGCTTGATCTTGGAGGCATGCTCCTGGAGCATGGCCGTGGTGTCGGCGTTGTCGGCGGAAATGACGGCCCGGACTTCCTTGTCCTTGACGGTCAGGGTCACTTGGACCTTGCCGAGCTCATCGGGGGTCAGGGTCAGGGTGAGCTGCTTGGCTTCCGGCCCGACGCCCTTTAAAATGCCGCTTTCCACCTGCTTGACCACCCGGGCGGCTAGGGCAGGGTCCATATTCTTGGCCTGCGGGCCGGACTGGGAAGTCTTGAGCGCGTCCATGGCGGCTACGGTCGGGCTGGTTTCGGCGGTCTGTCCGGCGGTCTGGCCCGTGGCCGTGTGGCCGGCGAAGCGAATCTTGCCCATGAGTTCGGCCATGGACTCGTCGTGTCCGCCCTGCCCGTTTTGGCCGGCCTGGCCGTTCTGCCCGTTTTGCGCAAATCCGAAAGCGTTGCCGCCGGCCGCGCCCTGCTGGCCGGACCCGCTCTGCTGATGGACTTCGGCGTTCTGCACCGGAGCCGAAGCGGTCTGTTCCTTGGCCTGAGGCACGACTTCCGGCTGGGTCTTGGCCGAGGCGTCGGCGGCATGGCCGGCCAGATTCGCCTGTTCAGCGGCCACCGCCCCAGCCTTGGCAGCCAGTTCGGCATGAGCGCCGGCCTTGGGCTCGACGGCCTTGCCGGTGGAAGCTTCATCAGCCGCAGCCGGGACGACCGAGGCGGCCGAGGCGGCGGCCGGGGTTTCCTTGCCCCCCACGCCCTTGCCGTCCTGGGGCACGTCGGCCAGGGCGTTAAGCCCGTTGCCGTCGGCCTTGGCGTCGCCTTCCTCATGGCTCATGGCCACGATCTGGCCGGCCTTGCGGGCGACGTCATCCTGATGCAAATCCGAGGAACGACCGGTGGTATCCCGCTGCCAGGCATTTTGCAGCACACCGGAGGCGGCCTCGCGAAATTCGGCCATCTTCTGGTTTTCCAGGCCGGCTTTGGCCAACAGTTCGTTCTTGACCATGTTCATGGCGGAAACGATGCCCTGACCGGACTGGCCGGAAGCGTCGGACGTCTGGGCCATGAGGCTGGCCAGTCGGGACTGGGCCTCTTCGGAAAGATTGAGCGCTCGGCCCAGGGCGGTCATTTCCGACGCGCCGACCTTGGCCTCGTTTTCGCTCGACATGCCGGCCAGCTTTTCGTTGATGGCCGACATGACCGACTGAGTCTCGCCCCGGGACAGGGCGTCCACCATCTGCTGAGACTGGTCGGCGGTGAAGCCGAGCTTGCCGAGCAGGCCAAGGATCTGGACTTGGTCGTCGTTGGCGATGGTCTTCTTCTCGCCCTTGCCGGCGGAGGAGACCTTCTTTTCGACTGCATCCATGAGCTCGCCCCAGGTCATGCTCTTGCCGTCGCCGGCCTTGGCTTCCATGTCGTCGAGTTCCGAGTCGGAGAAGCCCTTGTCCTTGAGCTCGTCGCGCAGGGCGGCAATATCTTCCCGGGTCACGGGCAGGGTCTTGATGTCGCTTTCGGAGGGGGAGGCGGCGGCGCTGACGACGGGGGGGGCGCTGTCGACGTCGGTCTTGTCCGTCAGGTCGGCCACGGTGGAGCTGGACGCGGAACCGGCCTGAGCGCTGTCGAGGAGGCTGGCGAAAAGCGCCGACTGGCGGCTGCCAGAGCCCGATCCGCCGTTGGCGGCGGCGTTGGCCATAGCGCTTTGGGTGCGTCGCTGGACAAGGGGAAGAATTTGCATACCGGGCCTCCTGCGCCCACAAATCTTCAAGACCCGTTCCAAATAAAAAAGGCGCATCATGACAGTATGTTGCCATGACGCGCCACAAGCACGAGGAGTTTTTTTCCGCTTCCTACCCGGCAAAAAGCGAGGCGGCGCGCTCAAACAGGGCCAGGGCGGCCAGCCGGGACGACCGGGAGCCGTCGCCGTTTTGGAGCAGACGCTCGATGTAGCCGGCCAGCGGCCCCACGCCCGGGGCAAAGCCGGCGGCAAAGGCGACATCGGGCACGACGCCCCGCCGCGCGTCCCGGGCCAGGGCCGCGCCCAGGCGACCGAGGTTCTTGCCAAGGGCGGCATGGAGAGCCGGCTGCTGCTGGGCCAGGGAGGCGGCGGCCAGTCGTGGCGCGGCTTCGGGGAAGACGCCAAACGCGTGGCCGAAGACAGCCCGCCAGAAGTCGCCCACGAGCTCACGCCCCGCCGACGGAACCGGCCCGGGCGCGACGGAGACCGGCTCCAGAACGCGCAGGCCGTACGGGTCCACGGCCGTGCGCAAGAGTTCGAAAGCGGGTATCAACGCCCCGGCCAGTCGTTCGTCCTCGCCCCGGGCCAGCCGAGCCGCCACGTAGCCCACTCGAACCGGGTCCAGGCGGTCGCGGCAGACCACCGCCTCCCGGAAACATTCCCAGCACCCCCGGCAAGACAGACGCGGGCGCAGCACATAATGCCCGGGCTGGTACGGCCCGGTTTCATGGGGGCTGACCGGCCCCACGGACAGGTTGAGCACTCGCCAGCCGGTCCAGGCGGCCAGATGCATGGGGCCGGTGTCCGGGGTGACGAGCAGGGCCATCTCCTGGCCCAGAATCGCCAGTTCCTTAAGACCAAGCTTGCCGCACAGGTTGGACAGCGGAATCTGGGCAAGCCTGGCCGCCTCGGCCCCGAGTTCGACCTCGCCCGGGCCGCCCAACAGCACCGGGACAAGCCCCCGGCGGACAAGCTCCCGAGCCAGGGCGGCGAAAAAGGCCGGCCCGGGGCGCTTCTCCGGCTGGCTGGCCCCAAGAAACAGCCCGACCTTGCGCCGCCCCGGCCCACCCTGGCGCGGAGCCGGCCAGGAGGTCCCGGCCAGCAAGGCCGGCGGCGCAATGTCCAGGGCGCTCAGTTCCGCCCAATGGTAGCGGCTGTGGCGGTTTAGGTGGACCACCGAGGCCCGGTAAAGCTGCCAGTCGCCGCCAACGCGGGTGGCTCCGTCGGGGCCGATGACCGGCCCCAGGCGGCGTGCGGCCGGGATGGCCCCGGCCAGTCGGGCCGCCTCGGGCACGATGCCCAGATTGATCACCAGTTCGTGCTCGCGACCGGGCAGCGCAGCGGCGGCCTGGGCAAGGCTCATGAAATTCGCCTGGGGGCTTATGGGCGCAAGGGGCCGGGCAAAAGCGGGATCGGCCACCACCGTGACCGGCCGGCCGGGATGGCTGCGGGCCAGCCACAAAAGCAGCGGATAGGTGAGGATCAGATCCCCCATGCGCTGGGGCTGGATGACGGCGATGGGGGCGAGGTCAGCCACAGCTGCTCTCCCCGGCCAGAATGTCCAGACTGCGCGCCTTGTCCTGGCGGTCGGCGGCCAGGGCGGCAAAGGCCGCGTCCGAGGCGGCGGCCAGGGCTGCGTCGTCGTATTTGCCGTGGAGCTTTAACTGATTGGCGAAGCCGCTGCCCCAGGCCGAACCGCCGGGCTGGCCGGCAGCGCCCGTGGTCTTGGCGTGGACCACGGTCAGATGGCCCCAAAAATACGGGACCTCGCGCCGCAGCAGCAGGCGCAGGTCATGGTCGAGGTCGTCGTACTGGGTGGGCGAAAAGCGGATGTCGAAGCCGCCCACGGCGGCCAGGACCGGCCGGGCGAACAGGTGGCAGCAGCCCGTGACCGAGGCGCACGGCCGGGAAACGCGGAACTGCCCCCAGTCCGGCGCGGCCAGCCAGGGCCGGGCCAGCTCGAAGCCCCGGCCGAATGTTCCCTCGCCGCGCGGAGTGGGGAGCAGATGGGCATCGCCGCACTGGATAAAACGCGGCGCGTCCTTGGCCGCCACCCGGCAACCCCAGACCCCGGCCCCGGGCGCGGCAGCGACGGCCGCGCCAAAGCGCCCCAGCCAGTCCGGCGGCACATAAGCGTCGTCGTCGAGATAGGCGACAAAATCGCTCTCCCGGACCTCGGGCAGGGCGGCCAGCCAGTTGCGGGCGGCCGGCGCGCCCACATTAATCGGGAGACGAACGACGGCCAGCCGGCCGCCGAAGGCGTCGGCTCGGGCGGCGGCCACGGCCGAGACGACGCCCTCCGGGCTGCCGTTGTCCAGGACCACGACCTCCGCGCCGGGCGCGTGCCGCCAGTCCGACGCGGCCAGGGCGTCCAGGGCGGCGGCCAAAAGATCGGGGGAATTCCAGCAATAGAGCACAACGGCCAGCCTGCCCGGCAGCCGGGCCAGGGCCGTGTCGCGTCCGGCGGCCACATCGGCGGCCCGGGCGGCCAGCAGCCTGTCCCAGGGACGAAAGTCCCGGGCCACGGCTAAGGCGGCCAGGGCTTCGCCGCGTCGCCCCTGGGCGAGCAAGGCCTCGGCCAGCCGAAACGCGGCCGCGCCGGTGGGAAGCATGGCCAGCGCCCGGCGCAAATGGGCCTCGGCCGCCTCGGCCCGGCCGGCAAGCAAGGCCAACTCACCGGCGGCCATGGCCCCGGGCGCGGCAAGGGGTCCCGGCGCGGCGGCAAGCACGCC
>JAEZEM010000424.1 GCA_023417745.1 Pseudomonadota bacterium | reverse complement strand
CTGATTGGGGGAATCCTTGCGGAGGAACCCAAGCATGTGGTTCCAGTGGAAAAACTGCTTAGGTAAAAGTGTCAGGGATGTACCCGGTCCAAAGTGTCAACTATGTACCCGGTTGCACCGCCCCCGGACCCCCCTTAACGAAAACGGCGCTATTTTGGGATGAGGTCGCCGACATGCTTGTCGGCCGCGATCTCGATGACCGACACGCCCTTGAAGGCCAGCCCCTTGGCAAAGGCCTCGCGGATGGCGGCCGGCGTGTCCACCTTGGCCGTGGCCGCGCCATAGCCCTTGCCCAACGACACGATGTCCAGCCCCGGCAGATCCAGCCCGGGCACGCCCGGCGTCTCTTCCAGCCGGGCGAACGCCTTGAGGATGCCGTACTCGTCGTTGCGAAGAACCACGTAGACCACATGCGCCCCGTGCTGCACGCCCGTCCAGATCGACTGCAGCGAATACTGAAACGACCCGTCGCCGATGACGGCCACAACCGGCTTGCCCCGGCCCGAGGCCTTCTCGGCCAGGGCCAGCCCCACCGCCGCCGGCATGCCCCAGCCCAGGCCCCCCGAGGCCATGACAAACGAACTGTCCGGCTGGGTCACCACGCCCAGGGGCGTGGCCGCCAGATCGGCCATGTTCGAGGGCGACTCGTTGACCAGGATGCAGTCGCCGCCGGTCATCACCTCGGACAGGACGCTGAAAATCTGCCTGGGCGTCAGCGGCAGCGGCGCGTCGTCGGCCACGGCGACCTTGGCAACCACCGGCCGGACCGGACCCCGGGCCCGACGCCTGGCAAGAAGCGGCGTCAGCGCCTCCACGGCCAACCGGCTGTCGGCCACCAGGCTGTCGCCGACCACGGCCTTGCCGGCCTCGTAGGGGTCGTCGATGATTTGCAGCAGCCTGGCTCCGGCCGGCAGCGTCTCGCCGGCCACCCACGGATAGTAGCGAAAGACCGGCGCGCCCACGACCACCACGAGATCATGCCCGGCCAGGGCCTTGCTAAGCGGCCCCACGGCCGGCGGCAGCACCCCGGCATACAGCGGATGGTTGTGGGGGAACGGCACGCGCTCGGTAAAGGGGCCGAGCCAGACCGGCGCCTGGATGGCCTCGGCCAGGGCCACGCCCTGCTCCCAGGCCAGGCTTCGCGACAAATCCGCGCCGTAGACCAGCACGGGGTTCGCGCTGGCGTTAATGCGCGCGGCGAATTCAGCGATGCGGGCCGGGTCCGGGGCGTGGCGCGTCGAGACCGTGCGATAGACGTCCACGGCCTCCATGTCCTTGTCCCAGTCGTCCAGGGGCAGGGATAAAAAGACCGGCCCCTGGGGCTGCTGCATGGCCATGGCGTAGGCGCGCATGAAGGCCCCGGGCACGTCCTGGGGACGCTTGGGCTCATAGCTCCATTTCACCCAGGGGCGCGGCAGCAGGGTTTCGTCGGTGTTGGTCAGAAAGGGTTCGCCAAGAAGCATGTCGCGGGTCTGCTGGCCGGCGGTGATGATAAGCGGCGTTTTGTTGAGGTAGGCGGTGAGGATGCAGCCCATGGCGTTGCCCATGCCGGCCCCGGTGTGGACGTTGACCAGCACGGGTTTGCCCAGCCCCTGGGCCAGGCCGTCGGCGACGCCGACCACGCTCGATTCCTGCAGGGCCAGGATATAGGTAAAATCGTCGGGGAAATTCTTGAGAAAGGTTTCCTCGGTGGAGCCGGGGTTGCCGACCACGGTGGTGAGGCCCAGGCGTCTGAGCAGGTCAAAGGCGACGTCGCGCACGGTGGGCATGGCTTGTCTCCCGGTGTGGATTTTTCAAATGCGACACGCGGCGGGGATTCGCCGATTTCACGGGCTTGCCACTGCTCGGAGGGAAGGTCAAGGCGGGCGACGCCCCCAAAAAACAAACGAGGCGTCCCCTCCCGGAGACGCCTCGCGCAAAAATCGTCGCGGCGGCTGTCCGCCCGCGCTTACAGCCTTGGCCCCAGGGGCGAGGCCCGGCCGGCGTGCTTGAGATTGGCCTCCAGCACCTCGGCCAGCTGGTCGATGGAATGCGGCTTGGACAGATAGTCGTTCATGCCCAGGTGCAAGAACCGCTCCCGGTCCTTTTCGCTGGCATAGGCCGTCAGCGCCACCACCGGGATGCGCTTGGACAGCCCCGGCACCTCGCCGTGGCGGATGTGGTGGGTGCACTCGATGCCGTCCATCACCGGCATCTGAATGTCCATGAGGATAATGTCCGCCTGCTCTCGGGACAGCACCTGCAAGGCCTCCTGGCCGTTTATCGCCTCCAGCACGCTGTAGCCGAGCCGGGAGAGCGCCCGGCCCGTGGTCAGGCGGTTGATGCGCTCGTCCTCGACCAGCAGCACCGTATAGCCTTCGGGCGAAAACACCGGGTCCTCGCTGGCGTAGACCACGGATTCGTCCCGGCACTCGTAATCCGGCAGGGAAAACGGGGCCGCGAAATAAAACGTGCTGCCCTTGCCCGGCGCGCTTTTCACCCAGATGCGCCCGCCAAGCAGCTGCACCAGATGTTTGGCGATGGACAATCCCAGCCCGGCGCCGCTGACCCGCTTGGTCAGGTAGTGCTCAGCCAGCTCGAAATCCTCGAAAATCTTGCCGTGCAGTTCCTTGGCGATGCCGATGCCGGTGTCGCGCACCTGGAAAAGCAGCGTGCGGTACTGGGCTGAAAACTTGAGCCGATCCGACCGGATGAGCTTGGCCCGGACCTCGATGGTCCCGCTTTTGGTGCATTTGAGCGCGTTGTCGACCAGATTGGACAGAATTTGGCGCAGCCGGAACACGTCGCCCACCAGCCGTTCGGGAATGCGCGGGTCGAGCCGCGTGACGAACTGCACGTCGCGCACCTTGGCCCGCACGCCGTAGCTGCGGGCCAGCGACCCCAACACCTCGCCCACGCAAAAGGTGGCCAGCACCGGCTCAATGGCCGCCGCGTCGATGTCGGCCAGCTCCAGCACGTTGTTGACGATGGACAACAGCCGTTTGCCCGAATCCTCGACGATCTCCCACAGCTCCCGCTCCTCGCCCCCGGCCGCTTCCTGCAGGGCCAGCTGGGCGGCGCCCATGATGCCGTTTAGGGGGGTGCGCAGCTCGTGGGTGATGTTGCCGAGAAACTGCGACTTGGCCTGGCTGGAGGAAAAAGCCAGCTCCCGTTCCCGGCGAAGCTGGTTCTCGGTTTCCTTAAGCGCCGTGATGTCTCGGGAATAGCTGGCCACGTAGAGCACCTGGCCAGCCTCGTCGGCGATGGGGCAAATGTTCACCTGATAGCAGGTCTCGCCGTGGTGCTCCTCATACCCGACGATGGCGTTGCTGGCCACGGCCTCGCGCAGCTTGTCGCGCCGGGCCTCGGCCTGTTCCAGGGGCATGTGGCGGTACAGGCTCGCGCCCATGAGCGCGTCCACGGTCTGCCCCCGACGCCGGGCCGCCTCCTCGTTGAGCACCAGGATGTAGCCGTCCACGTCGGACAGGATGATGGAATCGTGGGTGGCGTCGAGCAGGGCCTTGAAAATGGCCTGATTTTCCGCGAGCAGCTGTTGGGCCAAAACGATCTTGGTCACGTCCTCGCGGATGATGATGCCGCCGGTGATCCGGCCGTTTTCCATAACCGGGATGCCGCGAATGTTCTGGTAGGCGGACTGGCCGCCGCTGCAGGCGTCGACGTAGACGGCTTCCAGATGGACGGTGTCGCCGGAAAGAATGCGGTCAATTTCGTCGCTCAGGCCCGAGGACGCGATGCCGGGCAGTTCCTTGAGCTTTGTGCCCAGGAAATAGTCGCGGTCACGCTTGCCCCGGGCGAAATTGACCAAGTGCCAGTCGTTGACAAACGTAATGACGCCCTCGGCGTCGACGTGCATGATCGAAACCGGAGCAAGCTGTATGATCTGCTCGCAATTGGCCGCAAGCGCTTCCTGGCCACCCATAAGGCGCTGCATACCCTGTCGCCCGGCCGCCCGGCAAGCAACATCGCGCGCGTCGGAGCGATTATTCGGACATTTCTTCTCTGCCAGGGACTAGCGGGCGTTGCGGCCTTCGATGCCGGCAAAGGCGCTGTGGTTGTGGATGGACTCGAAGCTCTCCACCTCCACCCGAAACCACGTCACCTTGGGATGTTCCCGCAAGGATCGGGCCACCTGGCGCGCCACATCCTCGACAAAGGTCGGATTGGCGAAAGCCTGTTCGGTGACGTGCTTCTCGTCCTCGCGCTTGAGCAGGGCAAAGACCGGCGACGAGCCGGCCGCCTCGGCCGTCTCAATGAGTTCCTCCAGCCACAAGAGCCCGGAAAACCGGCAGCGGATGGAGATGACCGCCCGCTGGCTGTGGGCCCCCTGGTCGGAGATGGCCAGGGAACATGGGCACACGGTCATGACCGGCACGTCCACGCCGAGCGTCAGGCGAAACTTGTCGCCTTCGAACTCCCCCGAGACCAGGCAGGCGTAGTCCATCAGCGCGCAGGCGCCGGTGGCCGGCGAAGCCTTGGACAGGAAATAGGGGAAACGCAGGGTCATGTGGGCGTTTTGGGCTTCCAGGCGGGCGCGCACGTCTTCGAGCAGGGCCTTGAAGGTGACGAGGTCGAGTTCGCCGGCAAAACCGGACAGGGCCTCGACGAACCGGCTCATGTGGGTGCCCTTGAACTGGGCCGGCAGATCCACGGACAGCTCCACGTCGGCCACGGTGTGCTGGCGGCCGCGCGCCCGATCGCGCACCAGAAGCGGCAGGCGGAAATTCTTGATGCCGACCCTGTCGAGGTCGATGGGGACCTCGGGGGGTCCGCTTTGCACGTCTTGCATAGCCATGGACGCAGCCGCCTAAACGATCTCCTGGCCGGTGGTGGCCAGGGTCAGCTTGCCGTACTTGACGCCGCGCGTGGAAATGAGCTTTTGCGACAGCCGCTGCACGGCCTCGCCCGGCCCCTTGAGCACC
>JAEZEM010000392.1 GCA_023417745.1 Pseudomonadota bacterium | reverse complement strand
ATCTCCTTCTCCTCAACTACGAATATCCGCCCATAGGCGGCGGGGCGGGCAACGCCACGGCCAACATGGCCCGGGAGCTGGCCGGGCTGGGGCATCGGGTGCGGGTGGTCACGGCCGCTTTTGGCGGCCTGCCCCGGCGGCAGATGGTGGACGGCTACGAGCTGGTGCGGCTGCCGGCCGTGCGGCGACACGCCGACCATTGTTCGCCCTTGGAGATGTTGACCTTTCTGGCGAGCGCCGGTCTGGCCTTGCCGGCCATGCAACGAGATTTTCGGGTCGACGCCTGCATCGCCTTTTTCGGCATCCCTTGCGGCCCGGCCGCCTGGCTCTTGAAGCAGCTTTGCGGCGTGCCGTATATCGTGTCGCTTCGCGGCGGCGACGTGCCGGGTTTTCAGCCTTACGATCTGGCCGGCTACCACAAGGTCACCGGGCCTGTTATCCGCTTTCTGTGGCGCGGGGCCGCCCATGTGGTGGCCAACAGCCAGGGCTTGGCCGCCCTGGCCCGGCAAAGCGCCGGGCAAACGCCCATCCGCATGATCCCCAACGGCGTGGACACGGCGCGTTTTACTCCGGCCGAGCCTCGGGAGCCGCGCGGCCCGATCCGGCTGGTGTTCGTCGGCCGGGTGGTCCATCAAAAGGGCCTGGACGTGCTGCTGGCCGCCCTGGCCAAGCTTCCGGCTGAGGCCGAATACGAGTTGACCATCGTCGGCGACGGCCCGCTTCGCGGCCCGCTTACCGAGCAGGCCGCGACCTTGGGCGTGTTGCCGCGCCTGCGCTTTGTCGGCTGGGTCGGGCGCGAGGCCATGCCGGAGCTGCTGGGCCGGGCCGATCTGTTCGTTTTTCCCTCGCGCGACGAGGGCATGCCCAACGCCGTGCTGGAAGCCATGGCTTCGGGGCTGCCCGTTGTTGCCACGCGCATTTCGGGCAACGAGGAAGTGGTGGTCGACGGCGAAACGGGCCTACTCGTGCCGCCCGACGACCCCGACGCCCTGGCCGGGGCCTTGGCCGGCTTGTTGGCCGATGCGGCCCTGCGTCGGCGGCTGGGCGAGGCCGGCCGGGAGCGCGTCTGCCGGGAGTACTCCTGGCGGTCGGTGGCCGAGCGCTACGCCGCGCTGTGCGCGCCGGATGCCGCCAGGGCATGACGCCGGTGATGTCGTAACGCGGCAAGAGTCGCCGCACGGTGCGCAGCATCCGGTTTCGCTTGGGGCAGGGCGTCGGGATAGGTCGAGGAGGAGGCGGAACCATGTGCGGCATTTGCGGTTTTCTCACCAACCAGGGCGGCCCGGACACCCTCGGCCGGGTGCTGGGGGCCATGAACGGGACCCTGGCCCATCGCGGGCCGGACGGCCAGGGCGACTACCTCGACGCCTTTGCCCAGGGCGGCGGCGCGGGCCTGGCCCATCGCCGGCTGGCCATCATTGACCTCGTCACCGGCGACCAGCCGCTTTTTAACGAAGACCGAACGCTCGCCATCGTCTTTAACGGCGAGATCTACAATTTCCAGGAGCTGCGCCGGGAACTCGAAGCCAAGGGCCACGTGTTCCAAAGCCGCAGCGACACCGAAGTCATCGTCCACCTGTACGAAGAGCTCGGCCCGGCCTGCGCCGCGAAGCTTCGCGGCATGTTCGCCCTGGCCATCTGGGACGCGCCGCGCCGGGAACTGTTCCTGGCCCGCGATCCCTTCGGCAAAAAACCGCTCTATTACGCCGCCGTGCCCGGCGGCCTGGCTTTCGGCTCCGAGCCCAAGGCCGTGCTGGCCCATCCCGCCGTAGCCCGTCGCCTCGACCCCGAGGCCGTGGCCCACTACCTGACCCTGCAGCACGTGCCCGAGCCGTCCAGCGGCTTTGTGGGGGTCGCCAGCCTGCCGGCCGGCCATACCCTGCTGTGGCGGGGCGGGCGGCCGCACATCGAGCGGTTTTTCCGCCTGGACTACCAGCCCAAGCTCGCCGGCTCCGTGGACGACCTGGCCGCCGAGCTGCGCAGCCGCGTCACCGAGGCCGTGCGGCTGCGTCTGGTCGCCGATGTGCCGCTCGGGGCGCATCTGTCCGGCGGCGTGGACTCGGCTATCGTCACCGCCGTCATGGCCGGGCTCACCGATCAGCCCGTGCGCACCTTTTCCATCGGTTTCGCCGAGGAAGCCTTTAGCGAGACGCCCAAGGCCCGGGCCGTGGCCGAACGCTTCGCCACGCGCCACACCGAATTCGTGGTCGGCTTCGACGAGGCGCGTCAGGCCATGGAAGCCGTGGTCGCGGCCACGGACATGCCCTTTGCCGATCCCTCGGCCCTGGCCTCCTGGCACTTGAACCGGCTGACGCGGGAGCATGTCACCGTGGCCTTAAACGGCGACGGCGGCGACGAAATGTTCGCCGGCTACCAGCGCTACTGGCTCGATCCCCTGGCCGACGCCTACGCCAAGCTGCCCCACCTCGTCACGCGCCGGCTGGTGCCCTGGCTGGCCGGGCTGCTGCCGGCCAAGGGCGACGTGCCCGTGGAAGCCGATTGGCGCGCCGGCGTGAAGCGCCTGGCTCAGGCCACGGCCATCCCGCGTGCCGCCAGCCTCGTGCGCTGGGGCTCCTATTTCTCCCCGGCCGACCGGCTGGCCCTGTTGCGCCCGGAATTCGCCAAAGCCGCCGGCCCGGCCGATTCCGTGGCCCTCTACATTTACACCGCCGCCGCCGCCAAGGCTGATGCGCCGCTGGACGCCTCGCTTTTTGCCGACGCCAACATCTACCTGCCCGGCGATCTGCTGGTCAAAGCCGACCGCATGGCCATGGCGAGCGGCCTGGAAGGCCGCTCGCCGCTGCTCGACAGCGAACTGGCCGTCTTCGCCGCCCATCTGCCCACGCGCTTAAAGCTCAAGGGGCTGACCGGCAAATACCTGCTGCGCCGGGCCTTTTCCGATCTGCTGCCGCCCGGCATCGCCAGCCAATCCAAACGCGGCTTCGGCCTGCCCGTGGCCGGCTGGTTCCGGGGACCGCTGAAGGCCTTTGCCCACGATCTGCTCATCGGCGGCAAGGTCTGCCGGGAAATCGCCCGCCCCGAAGCCGTGGAAGCGTTGCTGGCCGCCCACGCCGCCGGCCAGGCCGACCACGGCAAACGCCTGTTCGCCCTGGTCATGCTGGAACTATGGCTGCGCCGGTTTTTTTAGAATTGCCTCCGGCGGCCAGGAGAGGCGCTGCCTCTCCTGGACCTCTCCGCTGGGGGCCTGAGGCCCCCAGGCCCCCCACATGGAGAAAGGTGAAGGGGAGACGGGAGTGGTCTTGAAGGAAGCGCCGCGCTTCGGGGGCGCTATTTGTAAATCTCGCGGCGGTGGCCGAGAAGGACGACGAGAACGCGGATGCGCTCGTCCTCGATGTCGCACAAGATCCGGTAGTCCCCGGCCCGGTAGCGCCACAGGCCCGAGAATCGGGAGCCTTTGAGGGGTTCGCCCAGGGCGCGCGGGTTGTCGGCCGGCGCGACCCGTTCGCGCAGAAACCGGACGATGCGCGTTTGGACCTGGGCCCCCAGACGCGACAACGCCTTGGCTGCCTCGGGCGTAAAATCAATCGTCCAGGCCAAGGCGACGCTCCAGCTCCGCTAACGGCACGGCCGGCTCGCCGCTGGCCCTAAACCGCTCCAGGGCCGCTTCCGCCAGATACACGTCTTCCATATCCTCAAGGCTTCGCTCAAGCGCTTCGCGGACATAGAAGCTTTTAGGGCGCTTGGTCGCCTCGGCCAGGGTGTTGAGCCGGGCTTCCAGCGCTTCGGGGAGTCGGACAGTCAGCATGGTGCGCCTACCTTTTGTCATACATGTAGTGCGCGTATGACACGGAGTCAAATGGGCAAACAAAAAGCCGGAAGCGGTCTCCCGCTCCCGGCTTTTTCGTTGCTGGCGAGCCAACTTATCCGAGCAATTCGTTGACTTTCTTCATGACGGCGAAGGCGTCGGCCACATAGAGCACGTCAGCCTTGCCCTGGGCCCAGCCGCAGGCGGCGTCGAGATTGACGGCCCGGCGTTCGGTAATGAAGCGCCAGCCGACCACATGGGGTTCCTCGCCGTGGCAGCAGGTGGCCAGGCCCTTTTGGTGGCGCG
>JAEZEM010000388.1 GCA_023417745.1 Pseudomonadota bacterium | reverse complement strand
TTGCAAAAACCAAAAAATAAAAATTCTGGGCCGCCGCCGGCAAGGGGATTTAGGGGCTCTGGCGTAGGAAAATGGGCGCGTGAAATGAGACTACGGCGAGGAGGCAAGAGAGCCAACGACACGGCTGCGTCGCAACGGCGAAGGGCTTGGCCCACGATCCGTCGCGGCGGTGATGTTTTCGGCTTGCCGGCGGCTGAGGAAGGAAAGAGGACGGCGGCGGTCAGCGGCGGTCAAGCAATGCCTGACCGGGCCGGGGAGGCTCCCCGGCCCGGCATCAGCGTCCGCTTAGATCTTTATCCACTTGCGGCGAAGGGCGTTGTCCAGGATGACGCCGACCACGAAGGCCACGCCCATGTGCCACATGGCAAATCCCGCCACCACGATCATGGTGTAGAATTCGTCGCGCTTGTTGCCGATGTCGCGCACGGTGACGGCCAGTTCGGCCCCGGCCAGGAAGAGGATGACGCCGAGGATCGAGGGCGGAAACATCTTGAAGATGACGGCCACGGACTGGCTGAAAAACAGCGCGATGACGATGACGATGGACCCCAGGATGACCAGCGAACCGCCGGTGCGCGCACCGAACCGCACGTGGCCGGCCATGCCGCCCGCGCCGTGGCACATGGGCACGCCGCCAAAAAGCGGCGAAATGATGTTCATGATGCCCTGGCTTATGCACATGGTGCGCTCGGTGACGGGCCGGTCCGGGAACAGTTCGTTGTTCTCGGCGGCGATGGCCACCACGGCATTGCCAAGGGTCAGCGGTATCTGGGGCAGGGTAAACAGCAGCGTGCCGGTGACGATGTCGCTCCAGGTCATCTGGTGCAGGCCGAATTCCGGCAGGCGAAAGCCGATGCTCACCTGAGTCAGCTCCGACCACAGGGCCGGATTGCCGATAAGCGCGGCCACGACGCCGATCAGCAACAGCACGAACATGGCCGGGATTTTCGGATTGGAAAGCAGCACGAAGGTGACGGTCAGCCCGATGCCGGCCAGCACCGGCTCGGCCACCATGCGGTGGATGCCTTCCACCACGAACGACATGCCCAGGCCCAGCATGATGCCGCGCACCACGGGCTTGGTGGCGAGCTTGGCCACATGGTCGATGGAGCCGGTCAGGCCGATGACGAGCCAGAACAGTCCGGTGGTGATCCCGGAGCCAAACAGCGCCGCCGGGGTGATGCCGCCGGCCACGGCGGCCGCGCCGATGGCCTTCATGGGCTGGATGGGGATGGGCGTCTTGTAGAACAGTCCGGCCACGATCTTCCAGGCGCCGAACATGAAGAGCAGCCCCAGGGGATCAATGCCGAGGATGGTGATGTAGGCCACGACAAAGGGAATGAGGGTGCCGATGTCGCCAAACGCGCCGGCCCATTCCATGTGGTCGTAGCGGTTGCGGGTCTTTTCGCCGGCCGGCTGGCCGGGGGGCGTTTCCAGAACCTCTTGAGCCTGCGCGCCGTCGTTCATGGTGGTGCCGCCTTGTTGCACGGTGTGGAGCCAAGCCCGCCGGAGCGATCCAGCCTGGGCCGGTATCTCATCTTCTATGACACGAATTTTATAAAATCCGTGTCAGCAAGGCAAGATAAAAATGGCCCTCAACGCCTCCTCAACCACCTGCATTCTGCCGCAAATCATTGAGATAAGTGATTTGTTCTTCGATTTGCTGCGCAAAAAAATGTTCGACGCAGGACAGGAAACCCGTGACGCAGCCCAAGCGCAAGGAATAATAGACACTGGTTCCCCGGCGTTCGTCGGCCACGATGCCGGCTTCCTTAAGGACGCTTAAATGCTTGGACACGGTGGAGACGTCCGAGCCGACCAGATCGCGCAGTTCGCACACGCAAAGCGCGCCACGACCCAGGGCTTCGACCATGAGCAGACGGCTGGGGTGTCCCAGGGCTTTGAAGACCTTGGCCCGCTGGGCCACATCGGCAGGCGGCTTGGACATGGGGCTCCTCAAGGCATCGGCTACAGTCACAGGTGCGGACCTGCCGCCGGTTTACCGGGGCAGGCGTCGAATAAGGCAGGGACCAAGTGGACTGGAGACAACTCAGAAGGTTGGAAATAACCAGCAATGGCGGAAGCGTATAGGAGTCGAACCTACCTGTGACCTCTCGACCACACACCGGATTTGAAGTCCGGGCGCCACACCGGTGACGAAACGCTTCCACACGAGGCGAAGCTTATACCACCCTTTAATCCCGGTTTCAATCCTTGCCGTGATTACCGCAACATCGGCCCAGGCCGGCCGGCCCGACCGCGCCGGGCCGGCAACCGCAATCCTCACCCACCCCGCGCCCGCCAAGGGACGCCGGACCAAGGCCTTGACTTCCGGCCCGGCCATGACAAACTTCGGGAAAGATATTCCCCGGGCCGCGCGGCCCGACACTTCTTCCCCCGCGAGTCCCCATGGCCCGAAGGCTTCCGTATTGCCTTGCCCTCCTCCTGCTGGTCCTGGCCAGCCCTGCCAGGGCTGAAAAGATCCGCAAGAACATCCTGTTTTTCAACTCCTACCAGAACGGCTACCAGTGGTCCGACGAAATCCTGGCCGGCGTGCGCGAGGCGTTTTCCGCCTCGGACTTCAACGTGGATCTGCAAATCGAGTACATGGACTCGAAAAAGTACGCCGACCCCGTGCTGCGGGCCATGCTCCATGATTTCTACAAGCTCAAGTACCGCAACACCCGCTTCGAGGTCATCCTGGCCTCGGACAACTACGCTTTCGATTTCCTGCGGGAATACCAAAAAGAACTGTTTCCGGACACGCCGGTGGTCTTTTGCGGCGTCAACGACTTCCAGCCCGCCTGGTTAAACGGCCATCCCAACTTCACCGGGGTCCTGGAAAACCCGGACATCAAGACCACCCTGGAACTGGCGCTGCGTTTCCACCCCGGCCGCGACAAGCTCGTCATCTTCGGCGACACTTCCGTGACCGGCGTGGCCATCGGCAACCAGCTGCGGGCCGTGGAGCCGGACTTCGCCGGCCGGCTCTCCTTCGAATACGAAGACAACCTGACCCTGACAGGCATCCTCGGCCGGGTCCGCGACCTGTCCGACGACGTCATGATCTTTCTCATCCCCTTTTACAAGGACACGGCAAAGGACGTCTATTCCGTCAACGAGGTGCTTTCGGCCATCCGGGCCAACTCCGACGTGCCCATCTACAGCGCCTGGCAGTTCATGCTCGGTCACGGCATCGTCGGCGGACGGCTCCACAGCGGCTTTGAGGAAGGCCGCATCACCGCCGAGATGGCCGACAAAATCCTGCACGGCACGCCCGTGGCCGAGTTGCCCATCGTCTCCAAGACCAACGACACATTTATCTTCGACTTCCGCGAAATGCTGCGCCTGGGCATCACCACGGACAAGCTGCCCACCGGCTTTACCCTGATAAACGAGCCCTACCCCTTCTACCACATCAACATCGCGGTCTTCTGGACCATCATCATCAGCCTGCTCAT
>JAEZEM010000361.1 GCA_023417745.1 Pseudomonadota bacterium | reverse complement strand
ACGAGCTGGCCCTGGGGCTGTCGCTGGTGCCGGTGGTCATGCGGGCGCGCTCGCTCGACCTCTCCGACATCGTGGCCGCCCAGTCCGGCCTGCCCTTTGCCGTCACCGAACCCTTCGCCTTTATCCTGTTCATCATCGCCGCCCTGGCCGAAACCAAGCGCATCCCCTTTGACCTGCCCGAGGCCGAAAACGAGCTGCAAGCCGGCTTCCACACCGAATATTCCGGCATGCGCTTCGCCCTGTTCTTTGTCGGCGAATACGTGAACATGGTGCTTTTAGGCGCGCTTATCGCCGTCTTTTTCCTCGGCGGCTGGCACGGACCGATCCTGCCGCCCATCGTCTGGCTGGGCCTCAAGGTCCTGGCCGTGCCGGTCTTTCTCATCTGGACCCGGGCCTCGCTGCCGCGCCTGCGCTACGACCAGCTCATGGCCCTGGGCTGGAAGGTTCTCGTGCCCCTGGCCCTTGTCAACGTCCTTGTAACCGGCGCGATCCTCGTTGCCGCCTGAGGCGATCCATGGCCGACGAAAAACAAAGCCTGCTCGGGGCAGTCATCGAAGGCGCGGCCGGCCTCGCCGGCTCCTATGCTGCCACGCTCACGCACCTGTTCCGCAAACCCGTCACCGAGCAGTACCCGGAATACAAACGCCCCATGCCCGCGCGCACGCGCGGCCGCATCATCCTCACCCGCTCCCCCGACGGCAACGAACGCTGCGTGGCCTGCTACCTCTGCTCCGGGGCCTGCCCGGTCAACTGCATCTCCATGCAGTCCGAGGAGGGCGAAAACGGCCGCCGCCAAGCCGCCTGGTTTCGCATCAACTTCGCCCGCTGCATCTACTGCGGCCTGTGCGAAGAGGCCTGCCCCACCCTGGCCCTGCAGCTCACGCCCGAATTCGCCTTCTGCAAGGACGACATCGCCGACTTCGTCTACGAAAAGGAACAATTGCTCGTCGACCACGGCGGCAAACACCCCGACTACGACTTCTACGCCCACGCCGGCATAGCCGCCGGCACACCCAAGGGCAGCCATATCGACGAAGACGAGCCGGTGGATGTGAAGAGCATCATGCCCTGATGAAGAGCAGAAAAGAGCCTCCGGCGGCCGGGGGCCTGAGGCCCCCGGACCCCCCATATGGGGAAGGGGAAAATGAGGAGCTCGTAATGACACCGCTTGGCGCGCTGTTTTATCTGTTCGCCGCCCTGGGCCTGACCGCCGCCGGGCTGACCGCCACCCGGCGCAATCCCGTCCATGCCGTGTGCTGCGCCGTGGCCGTGTTTCTGTCGGTGGGGGCCATGCTGGCCGTGCTCGGCGCGCCGCTGCCGGGTGTGCTCACCGTCGTGGTCTACGCCGGAGCCATCATGGTGCTCTTTCTCTTTGTCATCATGCTGCTCGGCCTGCCGGCCGGCGACGGAACCCTGCCCCCGGGCCGGTTCCTCGTCCCGGCCACCCTGGCCGCCGCCACCCTGGTGGCCCTGTTCGCCCTGATCGGGGCCGATCCCACGGCCAAGACCCTGCTGCCGGCGGCCATGGCCGGCCCGGCCGCCGTGGGGACCATCCTTTTTGACAAATACTGGCTGGCCGTGGAGGCCGTCTCCATCCTGCTTTTCGCCGCCCTGGCCGCCGTCATGCTCCTTGGCCGGGGCAAAGCCGGCCCCAAGGCCGCCCCTGGAGGTCGGGCCGCATGAACGTGCCCCTTTCCCATGTGCTGGCCGTGGCCGCCCTGCTCTTCGCCGTCGGCGGCGTCATGGCCGCCGCCCGGCGCTCCATCCTGCTCATCCTCATCGGCGTGGAATTCATGCTGGCCGCCGCCGGCCTGGCCTTTGCCGGCGCGGCGCTGGCCTGGAACAACCTCGACGGCCAGGCCGCCGTCATCATCATCATGGGCCTGGCCTCCGCCGAAGCCGGCCTGGGTCTGGCGCTCCTCGTCCACGGCCGACGCGGCGGCGGCACGGACCGCGCAGACAGCTACGACCGCCTCGGGGAGGAGTCATGACCACCGCCCTTGCCTGCCTGCTGGCTTTCCCCCTGGCCGGGGCCGTGCTCCAGGCCGCCTTGCGGCCCAAGCTCACCCGGGCCGCCTCCGGGGGGCTGGCCGCCCTGGCCATGGCCGCCACCCTGGTCGCCGCCCTGGCCGCCGTCTGGAACCTCGGCGCCCAACCCGTGACCATTTCCTTCGGCCAGTGGATCGCCTTCGACGGCTTCACCGCCGAATTCTCCCTGCTCTACAACCGGCTGGCCGGGCTCATGTGCGTCACCGTCGCCTTCGTCGCCCTGCTCATCCACCTCTATTCCGCCGTTTACATGCGCGAGGACAAATCCTTTGCCCGCTATTTCTGCTATTTGAATCTCTTCGTCTTCTTCATGCTGGTCATCGCCCTGGCCGACGACCTCGTGTTCCTGTTCCTGGGCTGGGAAGGCGTGGGCTTCTGCTCGTTCGCGCTCATTGGCTTCTGGCACGAGGAGCTGCCCAACGTGGACGCCGGCCGCAAGGCCTTCCTCATGACCCGCATCGGCGACCTCGGCTACGTGGCTGCCCTGGGTCTTATCATCGCCGCCTCCGGCTCGGCCTCGCTGAGCGGCATCGCCACCAGCGCCGCCACCATGTCGCCCGCCACGGCCACCCTGCTCGGACTGCTCTTCCTCTTCGCCGCCTGCGGCAAATCGGCCCAGCTGCCGCTTTCGGCCTGGCTGCCCGACGCCATGGCCGGGCCCACGCCGGTTTCGGCGCTCATCCACGCCGCCACCATGGTCACGGCCGGCGTGTATCTGCTCATGCGTCTGGCCCCCATGCTGGCCGTGGCCCCGGTGGTCGGGGCCGCCGCCGCCTTTATTGGCGCGGCCACGGCCCTGTACGGCGCGGCCTGCGCCCTGGCCCAGCGCGACGTCAAACGCATCCTGGCCTATTCCACCATCAGCCAGGTCGGCTACATGTTCCTGGCCGCCGGCTGCGGCGACGCCGGAGGCGCGTTTTTCCACTTGCAAGCCCACGCCTTTTTCAAGTCGCTGCTGTTCATGACCGCCGGCGTCATGATTCAGGCTTTCCACGAGGAGCACGACATCTTCCGCATGGGCGCGCGCCTGCGAAAGGCCCTGCCCGGCCTTTTTATCCTCTTTGCCTGCGGCGCGGCCGCCCTGGCCGCCCTGCCCCTGACCTCGGGCTATTTCAGCAAGGGCCGCGCCCTGGCCGACGCCCTGGCCCATCCCGGCCCCATCTTCCTGCTGTCCTTCGTCATGGCCACGGCCGCCGCGTTCCTCACCGCCCTCTACGTCTTCCGAATGCTCTTCGTGGCCTTTTACAGCGACCCGGCCGATCCGGCCAAGCTCGTATCCGAACCGGCCCTTAGGCGCATGGAACGCCCCCTGTGGCCCCTGGCCATCCTGGCCGTGGTCTACGGCTTCGCCAATCCGCCCCATTTCCTGGGCATCCCGGCCCTGCTCGACAGCTATCTGGCCGGAACCGTCGCCCCCCTGACGCCCGAAGCGGAACATGCCGAACTGTTCGTGGAAGTCCTCGACGCGCTCATCGCCCTGGCCGGCCTGTGGCTGGCCTGGACATTCTACAAACCCGCCCGACGCCCCCTGCCCGCCCCGGCCGGAGCGTTGACAGCCGGCCTGGGCCTCGACGCCTTTGGCCTAAACGCCATAGCCCGGCCCTACCTGCGCCTGGCCGCCTGGCTGTGGCGCGGCCTCGACGAAGACGTCCTCGACGGCGCGACAGCGGCCACGGCCTCGGGTGTCGGCCGCCTGTCCCGGGCCGCCGCCCGCCTGGGCTCGGCCCGCCCGGCCACCGCCATGGCCACGCTGCTCGGCGCTTGCGCCGTGCTGCTGGTCTGGTTGGCGGCGCGGTTGGGGTAGTGGGGGAAAGGAAGAGACGAAGAGAGAAGATGCCTCCGGCGGCCGGGGGCCTGAGGCCCCCGGACCCCCCGAATGGGAAAATGGGGGATAACGTATAGAATGGAGCCATCATGCGGCAATTGCCCTGGCTGTCCCTGATCATCTTCTGGCCCCTGGTCGCGGCCTGCGTCATGCCCGCCCTGCGCGGCGACGCCGCCGCCTGCCGCCGCTTCGCCCTGCTGGCCGCCCTTGGCGAACTAGCCCTGTGCGCCCTGATCGCCGGTCTGTTCGCGGCTGGCTCCTTCGGCCCGGAACTCATCGAGGATGCCGCCTGGATTCCGTCCTTCGGCATCCGCTACAGCCTGTCCCTGGACGGCCTGAGCCTCATTTTCGTGGTCCTCACCGCCCTGGTCGGCCTGTGCTGCATGTTGGCCTCGCGCCACGACGACCGGGAGCGCCCAGCCCTTTATTACGGCCTCATCCTGGCTTCGCTGACCACCGTCCAGGGCATCTTCCTGGCCTCGGACGTCTTTCTCTTCGCCCTTTTCTGGGAAGCCCAGCTTATCCCGGTCTTTTTCCTCATCGGCGTCTTCGGCCACGGCGACAAGCTGCGCGTGGCCATGAAATTCTTCCTCTTCTCGGCCACCGGCGGCCTGCTCATGTTCCTGGCCGTCATCGCCCTGGGCGTGCTTTCGGCCAATTCCCCCGACGGCCCGAACTTCGCCCTGGAAGCGCTCACCCGCCTGGACATCCCCCAAAACGTCGGCCGCTGGCTGTTTGCCGCCTTCGTGCTGTCGTTCGCCATCAAGATTCCCCTGGTCCCGGTCCACATGTGGCTGCCCGACGCCCACACCGAAGCGCCCACCGCCGGCAGCCTCATCCTGGCCGGGCTGCTGCTTAAAACCGGCGGCTACGCCCTTATTCGCTTCGCTTTGCCGCTGTTTCCCGAAGCCGCCCAGGCCTTTGCTCCGGCGCTCACCGTCCTGGGGCTGGTCGGGCTGTTCTACGCCTCGGCCGTGGCCGTGGCCCAGGAGGACGTCAAACGGCTCATCGCCTATTCGAGCATCGGCCACATGGGCCTGGCCGTGGCCGCCATAGTCTCGGGCAGCCGCTTGGCCCTTGGCGGCGCGGTGCTCCTCATGGTCAGCCATGCGCTCACTTCCGGCGGCCTGTTCTCCCTGGCCGGGGCCATCGGCGAACGTCTGGGCAGCCGGCGCTTCGACATCCTCGGCGGCCTGTGGAACAAGGCCCCGCATTTCGGCGCGGCGTTTCTGTTTTGCGTGCTGGCCTCGGCCGCCCTGCCGGGCCTGTCCGGGTTCGTGGGCGAGGCCATGATCGTCTTCGGGCTTTTCAAGGTGAACGCCCTGGCCGCCGGTCTGGCCGTGGCCGGCATGGCCGCGACCTTGGTCTATCTGCTGCGCCTGGCCCGCGACGTGCTCTACGGCCCGCCGCGCTCGGCCGTCCCCTTCCCCGACCTCGACGCCCGGGAGACGGTGCTGCTGGCCTTGCTAGCCGTCGGCATCGTCTGGCTGGGCCTGTTCCCCGGGCCGGTCCTGGGGCTGGCCGCCGAGCCGCTAAACGCCATTGCCGCCCGCGTCTGGCCGGGCCTCTAAGCGAGGAACGTCATGAGCGCCTTTGTCGTCGCCTATTTCCCCCACCTCTGCCTGGCC
>JAEZEM010000340.1 GCA_023417745.1 Pseudomonadota bacterium | reverse complement strand
CGTCCGCCCTGCCCCAGCCGGGCGGCCAGGGCGTCGTCGGCCAAAAGCCTGGCCAGGGCCGCGCCCAGGGCCGGGGCGTCGCCCGGCGGCACGACCAGCCCGGTTTCGCCGTGGCGGTTGACCGCCGCCACGCCCGAACCGGCAATGGCCGTGGCGACCACCGGCTTGCCCCAGGCCATGGCTTCGAGCTGCACAATGCCAAACATCTCGGCCCGGGTCACCGAAGGCAGGCAAAAGACGTCGCAGGCTGCGAACCAGGCCGGCAATTCCGCGTCCGGAATGCGCCCGGCCAGCAGCACCTTATGGCCAAGGCCCGCCGTTTCGATCTGCTGGGCCAGTTCCCCGGCCAGCGGTCCGCCGCCGCCGATGACCGTCACGGCGGCGTCGGGCAGACGGCGCGCCGCCTCGATGAGCACGCCAAAGCCCTTGTAGGGCACCAGCCGCCCCAGAGCGAAAACCAGCCGCCGCCCGCCCACGCGCTTCCGCACGGCAGTGAGCGCAGCCGGATCAAGGCGGTCGGGCGAGGCTGTTCCCGGCTCGACGTAAAACGGGACCACGGCCCCCTTGCCGGCAAAAACCGCTGCTCGGTTGGAAGCCTGCAAATGGACTTCCGTGGGGCCGATGACCAGATCGGCCCGGCGACACAGCCAGGCCTCGAAGGGCGATACCAGTGCCCGAAGCGCCCGCTTGCCAATGACGTCGCTGTGCCAGTGGAGCACGATCTTCCCCCGGGGGCGAATCAGCCAGAGGGCCACGGCGGCCAGGGGATTGGGACAGTGGACGTGGAGCACGTCGAAACGCGGGGCCAGATCGGCCAGACGCAGCAGATATTCGGTGGAAAGGGGCTGGGAAGCGATGGTGGCCCAGGCAGCGGCCCGCAGGATCGGAACCTGGCCGACCCCGTCGTCGTAGGGGCCGGACCCGGCAAAGCACAGCACGGCGTTTTCGTGGCCAAGCCGGGCCAAGGTCTCGACCATCTGCCGCGTGCCCGTTTCCACGCCGCCGGGGTCGGGCGGATAGAACTTGCCGACCTGCAAGATCCTCATGACGGCGGCAAGAGCCCTTCCAGGGCTTCGGTGACGGTGCGGCGCAGATTCTCCACCCGGCGCAAGGTGAACTCGTTTATCGGGTCGGCGGCCACGTCCTTGACCAGCCACAAAGCCCCCAGCGGCCGGCCGGCCTTGGCCAGAAGCGGCAGTTCGAGCTTCATCACGGCCGGCGAACACAACAATTCCCGATCGGACACCGGCGCCCCTTCCCGCCGCCAGCGATAGACCGGCGGGCCGTCGACAGGAGCGGCCCCGGGCGGCTCGGGGTCCAGCCGGCAGGAACCGCCGCCGTCGCCGGACAGCACCATCTCGGCCAGATCGAAGCGCAGATGGTCCAACGCCTCGGTCATGCGCGTCCAGAGCTCGGCCAGATCGGCCGCCTGGGAAATCTCGATTTGATGGTGCAAAAACGTACGCCGTTCCCGGGCAAACCCGGCGTCGTCGGACACGTCGCGCAGCCAGCCGAGAATCTTGTCCACGGCGAAATAGCTGCAATAGCCGGCTTTACGCACCAAAAAGACCAGCGCGCCGCCGACGACCAGCAAAAACAGCCCCGCCGGCACGTTGCGCAGGTTGACCAGCACCAAAGCCGAAAGGGCCAAGAAGATGGTGATGCCATAGAGAAACAGCACCACCTGCCGCTGAGACCAGCCGCGCGAGAGGAGCTTGTGATGGACGTGGCGCTTGTCCGGCTCGAACATGTCCCGGCCGCGCATGAACCGCCGCAAGGGGGCGGAAATGGTGTCGAGCAGCGGCACGCCCAGAGCGATGACCGGCATGAGCAGCGTGGCCCCCACCTGGCTCTTGACCGAACCAGACACGGACAACGCCGCCAGCATGTAGCCCAGGAAATAGCTGCCGCCGTCGCCCAAAAACAGGCTCGCCGGATTGAAATTGTAGCGCAAAAACCCCAGCGTGGCCCCGGCCAGCACGGCGAACAGCGCCGCCGTGTGCGGCTCGGCCCGCATGACGGCCAACACGGCCTGCACGGCGCTGGCGAAAAACACCACCCCGGCCGCCAGTCCGTCCAGGCCGTCGATCAGGTTGATGGCGTTTATAAGCAGCACGAACCAAAAAACCGTGACCAGATAGGACGACACGTCGAACTGGACCACGAACAGCCCCGGCAGGGCAAAAGACGTGATGCGCGCGCCGCCGTAATAGGCGATGGACGCTGCCGCGATCTGGGCCAGAAGCTTGAGCTTGGACGGCAGCGTCCACTTGTCGTCGGCAAAACCCACGGCAAAGACCAACACCGCGCCCAGCAGCACATAGCCCATGGACGGGCCAAAAAGCGCAGCCACGGCCGCCGGAGGCAGCAACGCCGCCGCCAGGGGCAAGCAGGCCATGAAGGTCAAAAACAGGGCCAGCCCGCCGCTTCGGGGCATGGGCGTCACGTGGATGTTGCGGGCCGCCGGCATGGCCAGAATGCCGAAGCGCCGCCCGGCCCACCGGGCCAACGGCGTCAGCGCCAGGGACAAGCCCAGGGCGATGAGGAAGAGCACGGCGATTGGCGTCATAAGCGTATGGGCAATCCAGGGCCGCTATTGCAAAAAGACGGCCAACAGCGTCCCGACGCCCAGCAAGGCCGCGACGACGCCGTTTAAGGTGAAAAACGCCACGTTGATGCGCGACAGGTCGTGCTCGGAAATAAGCTTGTGCTCCACCAAAAGCACCGCCGAACAGACGCCCCAAAAGGCATAGTAGATCCACCCCAGCCCGGCCGCATAGCCGGCCAGCAGATAAAAGGCCGCCGCATCGACATGGGCAAAGGCCGCCAAGGCCAGGGCCGTGCCGACGCCAAAACGCGACGGCATGGAATGCAGTCCCTGGGACCGGTCGAAATCCACGTCCTGGCAGGCGTAGAGCACATCAAACCCGGCCACCCAGCAGGTGACGCCGCAGCCAAAAAGGATCGCCGGCAAGGCGAATTCCGGTTTGACCGCCAGCCAGCCGGCCACAGGAGCCAAGCCCAGCACCGAGCCCAACACGAAATGGCACAGCCAGGTGAAACGCTTGGTCAGGCTGTAAAACGCGCCCCAGGCCAGAGCCAGCGGCGAAAGCGCCAGACACAACGCATTAAGCCCGGCGCAGGCCCCGACAAACACCACGGCGCAGCCGGCCGTAAACGCCCAGGCCGCCCGGATCGACACCTCGCCCGTGACCAGCTCCCGGCCGGCCGTGCGGGGATTTACCCGGTCATACTTCACGTCCGCCAACCGGTTGACCGCCATGGCGAACGACCGCATGGCCACCATGGCCACCGTCAGCAACGCCAAAGCGCGCCAACCCGGCCAGCCGCCAGCCGCCACAAACAGACCAATATACGCGAACGGCAAGGCAAACACCGAATGCTCCACCTTCACCAACCGCGCCATCGCGCCGACCATAGTGCGAACTCCTTTGGAAACTGGGAACCTGGGGGAGGGAACCTTTTTTTGCAAAAAAAGGTTCCCTCCCCCAGGTTCCCAGTTTCCAAA
>JAEZEM010000265.1 GCA_023417745.1 Pseudomonadota bacterium | reverse complement strand
TCCCGAATCCACATTTTCTTATGGAATCCAGAACTCTCTCGTTGCTGGAGTTTCCGAAGGTTTTGGACCGGTTGGCCGGCTATGCCGCCTCGGAACCGGCTGCCGCCGCCTGTCGGGTCCTTGGACCCATGGGCGACGCCGCGCGTTTGGCCACGGAACAGCGAAAGCTCGCCGAGGCCCTGGAGCTGCGCCGCAACCGGGCCTTCGAATTCACCGCTTTTCCCGACATTGAGCCGCTTTTCGCCGTGCTTGAAAGCGAACGCCGGGTCCTGGACCTCGACGCGCTGGTCGCCCTTTCCCATGTGCTGTCGCGAGTGGCCGCCCTGCGCGAAGCCCTGGGCCGCGAGGAGGAGGACTGCGTTCTTGGCGGCATCGTCTATCGCACGCCCTGGGCCAAGAAGACCCAGGCCGCTCTGGCCCGTTGCCTGGGTCCGGACGGACGCCTGAAAGACGAAAGCTCGCCCGAGCTTTTTTCTGTACGCCAGGAAATTCGCTCCATCCACCAGACCATCCTGACCAAGGTCAAGGAGTTCATCTCCGAGCGCGAGATGGGGCCGCTTTTGCAGGACGACTACGTCACCATCTCCTCGGACCGCTACGTCTTGCCGCTTCGGGCCAATTTCAAGGGCCGCCTGCCCGGCGTCATCCACGATTATTCCCAGACCGGGGAAACCATCTACGTGGAGCCCTTTTTCCTGGTGGAGATCAACAACCGCCTCCAGGAACTCAAAAACGAGGAACGTGAGGCCGAGGCCCGGGTCATGACCTTCTTGACCGGCCTGGCCCGGGACGAGCGCCGGGAAGTGACTGCTTCCTACCGCTTGCTGGTCGATTGCGACGTGCTGTGGGCCAAGGCCGCCCTGTGCGACGCCTTTGGCGGCACGCTGCCCGAGGTCGCCCAGGGCCGGGCCGTGCGCCTGCTCGCCGCTCGCCATCCGCTGCTGGCCCTGACCGGCCCGGATTCCGCCGTGGCCCAGGACCTGGAGCTGGCCCCCGACCAGCGGGCGCTCATTGTCACCGGAGCCAACGCCGGCGGCAAGACCGTCTGTTTAAAGACCTTGGGGCTGCTGGCCGCCATGGCTCTGTCGGGGCTGCCCGTGCCGGCCGGGGAGGGCAGCAGTCTGCCCTTTTTCGCCAAGATTTTCGTCTTTCTCGGCGACGAGCAAAGCCTTGAAGACCATTTGTCCACCTTCACGGCCCAGATCCGACACCTGTCGCGCGTCTGGCCGAACATCGACGCCGACACGCTGGTGCTCCTTGACGAATTCGGGGCCGGCACCGATCCGTCCCAGGGCGCGGCCCTGGCCCAGGCCGTGGTGGACGGCCTGCTTGACCGGGGGGCCTACTTGGCCGCCGCCACCCACTTTCCGGCGCTCAAGGCCTACGGCCTGTCCCGGGAAGGGGTGCGCGCCGCCTGCATGCTCTTTGATCCGGCCACCAAAAAGCCGCTCTACCGCCTGGCCTACGATCAGGTCGGGGCGTCCATTGCCCTGGACGTGGCCCGGGAACACGGTCTGCCCGAAGACATCCTGGAGCGGGCCAACCGCTATCTGCTCCTGGACGGCAACGACACCGGACTGGTGTTCGACCGTTTAAACGATCTGGCCCTGCGCCGGGAACACGAGCTGGAGGCCCTTGCCGCCAAACGCCTGACCGAAGAAGGCAAGATTCAAAAGCTCAAGGACAACTTAAAGAAAGCCCAGGACAAGCTGGTGGAGGAAATCCGCGAGCTGTCCCGCGACATTGTGCGCCGCCACGAGGCCGGACGCCTGGGACGCAAGGAAGCGCAAAAGGCTCTTGCCGATGTTCGCAAAAGACTTATTGATGAAAGCAACGAATTGACTGGGGGCTCCGAAGCCGAGGCCCAGATTGCGGCTTTCGATCTGGCCGCCGTCGCTGCCGGCGACGCGGTCCGGGTGACGAGTTGGAACAAAATCGGCGTGGTGCGGGAAAAAGATCTCAAGCGCCAGGCCGCCAAGGTCGATATAGGCGGCGTGAGCCTGTGGGTGAACGTGGCCGATCTGGCTGCGGCCGCCGGCAAGCCGGCCAAGGCCGGGGGCGGAACGGTCGTGACCCCGGCAGCCTCGGAGGCCAAGGGACTGGGGCTGGTGGTCGATTTGCGCGGGATGCGGGCCGATGTGGCCGAAAGCGAGCTTTTGGCTTTTATCGACAACGCGCTGTTGCGCGGGCATGGCGAACTGGAGGTCATCCACGGCCGGGGCACCGGGGCGTTGCGGCGCGAAGTGCACCGGATGCTCAAGGACCATCCCCAGGTCGCGGCCTTTGCCATCGCTCCCGAGGACCGGGGCGGCGACGGCATGACCATGGTGACGCTCAAATAAGCGTCGTTATTTCTTGTCCGCTTCGCCGGCGGGAGCGGACAGCCCTTGGGCGGCCCCGGGCCGCCTGAAACAGTTGTCTGGCCGGGTGCGATGAAAAACGATTCCGGGGCCGTGGCGGCGGTCAAGGCCCGGGCCAACATCGCCGAAATCGTGGGGCGTTACGTCACCCTGCGGCCGGTCGGCAGCCGGCTGGTGGGGCCTTGTCCATTTCACCAGGAGACCAAGGGGTCGTTTAACGTCCATCCCGACAAAGGCTTTTTCCACTGTTTCGGGTGCCAGGCCTCGGGGGACGTCATTGATTTTTTTTGCCGCATAAACGGCCTGGAGTTTCGTGAAGGGCTGGAGCGGCTGGCCTCCGAAGTAGGGGTCGATCTCGGCCGAGCGCGCAGCGACCCGCGCGCAGCGGCCAGGAAGCGTGAGCGCGACGCCTGTCTGGCCATGCACGAACTGGCCGACCGATATTTCCGCTATCTGCTCGGCCAGGGCGAAGGCCGGGTGGCCCGGGAATATCTGGAAAAGCGCGGGGTCAGCGCCGAGATGATCGAGCGCTTCGCCTTGGGCGTGAGCCCCGAGGGCTGGCAGGGCCTGCAAACCGTGCTGCGCCGCAAGGGCTTTGACGACGACTCGGCCATTATCGCCGGCCTTTTGACCCAGGGCAAGAATGGGCGCACCTGGGACCGGTTTCGCGGCCGGCTCATGTTCCCGATCCGCGATGGCGGCGGCCGGGTCATCGCCTTTGGCGGCCGGGTCATGGGCGAGGGCGATCCGAAGTATTTAAACAGCGCCGAAACCCCCATCTACACCAAGGGGCAGCATCTTTACGGACTCTATGAGGCCCGGCCGGTCATGGCCAAGACCCGGCGGGCGCTTTTAAGCGAAGGCTACCTTGATGTCGTCACCTTGCACCAGTTCGGCTACGGCGAGGCCTGCGGGGTGCTGGGAACGGCCATGACCCATGAGCAGGCCAAGCGCTTAAGCGGCTTCGCCCCTCGGGTCGATCTGGTTTTTGACGGCGACGCGCCGGGCCGCAAGGCGGCCTTGCGGTCGGCCCAGATGCTTCTCACCCTTGGCGGGGCCTGCCGGGTGGTGCCCTTGCCCGACGGCGAGGATGTGGACAGCCTGCTCCACGCCCAGGGGCGCGACGGCTTCGAGGCCTGTCTGGAGCGGGCCGAGGACGGACTCAATTTCTGTCTGCGCATGGTGCGCGAGACTTACGCCCCCCGGGAGATCGTGGCCTGGGCCGGGGAGTTTTTGGGGGGCCTGGCCGACGAGGGCCTGCGGGCGCTTTTTATCCCGCGCGTGGCTTCGGGGCTGGGACTGGCCGAGGCCGAATTGCGTCGGCTGCTTTCCCGACCGGCCCGACGGCCGGCCCCCGGGCCAAGGCCGGGCGAGGCGGTCGCGCCGCGTCAGCCGGCCTGGGAGTTGGCCCCGCGTGATGCCCAGGTCTTGTCGTTTGTCGTGCGCCGGCCGGACTATGCGGCGCACCTGGCTGGGGAAGGGGTGGCCGAGCTTTTGGGCAACGCCGCCGCCCGGATGTTTTTCGCCAGATTGGCCGGATTGGTTCCGGATGAGTCTGGGGCGCGCCTGACCGAGCCCGAAACCGCCTTTTGGGCCAAGGCGCAGATGGAACCGCCCGTGTCCGATGCGGACGCGGCGGCGTTTTTCGAGGAACTTTGCGTATTTCTCCATGAGGCGCGGGAGAGCGACCGGCGGCGGGCCGTCATGGACGCCATCCGTCTGGCCCAGCAACGGGGAGACAGCGAAGAAGCCCTGCGGCTTCTCGGGGAACTGCAAGCCCTTTCCGGGAGGGGAGATGAGTAATCTCAAAGAGATCCAACAGATCAAAAGCCTCATCATCAAAGGCAAACAAAAAGGCTTTCTCACCTTCGACGAGGTGAACAAGGCCCTGCCTTCCGAGGTGAACAACCCCGAGCAACTCGAAGAGGTCATCGCCATCTTCGATCAGCTCGACATCAACCTCGTGGACACCGACAAGGACGGCCGCAAGATCGAAGTGGCCGCCGCCGAGCCAGACGACGCCCCGGACGCCGATCTGGAACTGACCGAGAGCGAGGACTCCCTCGACTATTCGTCCCGCAGCACCGACCCGGTGCGCATGTACCTGCGCGAGATGGGCGCTGTGCCGCTGCTCGACCGCGAGGGCGAGGTGGTCATCGCCAAGAAGATCGAAAACGGCGAAATGGAAGTCCTCTACGCCCTGGTCGAAGTGCCGGTGGCCGTGGAAGAGCTCATCCAGGTCGGCGAAGATCTCAAGATCGGCCGCATCAAGCTCAAGGACGTGGTCAAGACCATCGAGGAAGACGATCCCTCCGAGGATGAGATGAACCAGCGCCAGCGGGTCATTTTCCTCCTTGAGGAAGTCAAGACCTCGTTTCGCAAGAAACGCAAGGTCTACTCGAAATTTGACCAGTGCGCCTGCGTGGACAAGCGGGTGGCCGGCATCCAGAAGGAGATCATGGTCTTCAAGGAAGAGATCGTGACCCGCCTTCGCGACATCAAACTCGAAAAGACGCTTATCGACCGCATCATCGAGATCGTCGAGGACTATGTGCGTCAGATGCACAACTGTCAGCGCGACCTCTCGGCCTATATCCTGTCGGTCGGCAAGTCCCAGTCCGAAATCCAGGAGATGTTCGCCCAGCTCGACGCCCGGGAGATCAATCCCATGATCGCCGCCGAGTCGCTGGGGCTGACCGTGGAAGAGCTTTTCTCCTTCAAGGAAATGCTCTCGGCTAAGATGGAGATTCTCGTTCGGCTCCAGGACAAGTGCTGTCACAACGTCCATGAGCTCGAAGAGGTGCTGTGGCGCATCAAGCGCGGCAACAACGCCGCCCAGCGCGCCAAGCAGGAACTGATCAGGGCCAACCTGCGCCTGGTCGTGTCCATCGCCAAAAAATACACCAACCGCGGTCTGCAGTTTCTCGATCTCATCCAGGAAGGTAACATCGGCCTTATGAAGGCCGTGGACAAGTTCGAGTATCAGCGTGGCTACAAGTTCTCGACCTACGCCACCTGGTGGATACGGCAAGCCATTACCCGCGCCATCGCGGACCAGGCCCGCACCATCCGCATCCCGGTGCACATGATCGAAACCATCAACAAGCTCATCCGCACCTCGCGCTATCTGGTCCAGGAGCTCGGCCGCGATCCGACCCCGGAAGAGATCGCCGAGCGCATGGATTATCCGCTGGAGAAGGTCAAGAAGGTCCTCAAGATCGCCAAGGAGCCGATTTCGCTGGAAACGCCCATCGGCGACGAAGAGGATTCGAGCCTGGGCGATTTCATTGAAGACAAAAAGGCCCTGGCTCCGGCCGAGGAAGTGGTCAACACCAAGCTTGGCGAGCAGATCGGCAAGGTGCTGTCCGACCTGACGCCGCGCGAGGAGCAGGTGTTGCGCAAGCGTTTCGGGCTGGGTGAGAAGTCGGACCA
>JAEZEM010000158.1 GCA_023417745.1 Pseudomonadota bacterium | reverse complement strand
CCGTTATGCGGGACCGGCTTGTGGTCCCGCGCGCTGTCGTTTGGATGAACACATTTCCAGAGCGCGCCGCCCGGCGCGCGACGGGGAGGGCAACCATGCCGCAATGGTTTTCGGGACGGGTTCTCGCCTGGGGCCTGTGTCTCGTTTTTGGCCTTGCCGGCCAGCTCCCGGCCGCCACGCTCCACCAGACCGGAACCATCGAGGCGCTTTCGGCCGGCGATTATGCCGGCCAGACCGCCATGCCGGCCCTGGCTGCCCAGGGCGACTTCGGCCTGGGCACCTTCGACGCCTTAAACGGCGAGATGGTGGTCCTGGACGGCGTGGTGCATCAAGTCACTGTTGACGGCGTGGTGCACAAGGCCAAGCCGGGACAGACCGCGCCCTTTGCCCAGGTCGTGCGCTTTGTCGGGTCCCTCGACCTCGGCCGGGTGGACGGCCTGGACCTGCCCGGCCTGACCGCCGCTCTGGCCGCCCGCCTGCCCGATCCCTCCAAGATGTGCGCCGTGCGTGTGGACGGCCGCTTCGGCAAGTTGACCGTGCGCAGCGTCCCGGCCCAGACCAAACCTTGGCCGACCCTGGCCGAAGCCGTGGCCCATCAGGCCACCTATCCCCTGGCCGACGAGCAGGGGACCCTGGTCGGCTTCTACACTCCGCCTGGCTTGCCGGCCCTGTCGCCGCCGGGCTGGCATTTCCATTACCTGAGCGCCGACCGTAAGCGCGGCGGCCACGTGCTGGCCCTCGCTGTGGACGCGGCCAAGGCCCGGGGCGAGGCCATAACCGCCATGGACATCCATCTGCCGTCCGGTCCGCTGCCCCGCACGGACGTCGCCAAACCCGCTGCCGGAACGGAATAGCTTTTGGATTTTCTGTCCTTTTTCATGCCGGGCGAACGCCGGCCAGCCCCGGGCGCGGCCGAGGCCGCCGTCCTGGCCGCCCGGGGCCGGGCCGAGGAGCTACTCGCCCGGGCGGCTGGTCGCCTGGACGGTCTTTTGGCCTTGCTGGCCGCCGCCGACGCCCGGGACGCCGGGCTCGTGGCCGCGCTTCTCGCCGAGGACCTCGACGCCCTGGCCCAGCTGCTCGGGGCCGGCGGCGAGACCCTGACCGATGTCCGGGCCGGGCTTGGCCCCATGCCCGAGTCCAAGGCCCTGGCTGCCTTTGCCCGCCAGGCCGAGGATCGCCTGGAAGCCCTCGAAAAAAAGCTGGCCGCGCGCAAGGCCGGCGACTGGCGGCTGGCCGTGGACCGCTACGAAGCTCGGGCCTTGTGGCGGGTGCGCACGGCGCTCATCATCTGTGTGGCGCTTTTGTCCGCCTCGCTGCTGCTTGGCGATACCCTGGCCAGGAAACGCCGGGATTTCGCCGCCATGGTGGCGCTGCTTCACGAACGCACCGAGGCTCAAAATGCCCTGGACGCCCTGGCCGAGCTGGCCCTGGCCGCCAAGCAGGCCACGGGCAAGCCCCTGGTCGAGGTGACGGGAGAGAACTGCACGAGTTGCGGCTGCGAGGGGCGGGATTTGCGGCTGGTTCCCCAGGGCGACGTCTGCCGCCGCAAGTGGGAGGCCGCCCGGGAGCGCCTGGGCGCGGCGGCCAAGGCCTCGCCCCGGACCCTGGAGCGTCTGGCCCGCGACCCCTGGGGTTCGCCCTATCTGCTCAACGAAAACGAGGGTGAGAGCCCGGATTTCCCCTGCCTGCCCGATGCCGTGGTCTCGGCCGGCCAAAACGGCCTGTTCGGCGACGCCGACGACATCGTGGTGGCTGTGCCCAACGCCTTTTGCCCCAAGGACAAGGAGCGGCCCTAGGGTCGTGGCTTAAAAAATACCGCCGTATTTTTTAAGAAAAAGCCATGATGCAACTCCACCATTGCGTTGCGGCGTCCGCTCGGACGACGCGGGAGCGGCCCAGGCCATGAGCGCGGCCCTGGCTCAGTTTTTTGCCGGCGCGCTGCGGGCCGGCGGTCTGGCCCTGGCCGCCGGCCATGGCCTGCTGTCGGTGGCCGTGCTGGCCGGGCTGGGTTGGCCGGCCCAGGCGTTCGCGGCCGTGGTCGTGGTCTGGGGCCTGGCTCTGGCCGTGTCGCGCCGGGGGCTGTCCGTGGGGCTTTTTCTCCTGGGCGCGACGCTTTTTCTCTTCGGCTGGCAGGCCTACGTCTATCCTTCGGCCGCCTTCGGTCTGATCCTGGACATGGCCGCCCTGGCCCTGGGCTGGCGCAATCTCGGCCAGGACGAGCCCGAGGGCGCAGCGCAAACCGGGGCCGCCGCCGGTCCGTGCGGGGCGTTTCTCGGCGCGCTGGCCGTCCTGGCCCTGGGGTCCACGCTGCTTTTGCCCTGGGACCGCCTGGCCGCGCAGCTGGCCTTTTTCGGGCCGACCGCCTTTTTCGCCGCCGTGGCCTTTTCCCCGGCCGACGTCCCGGCTTACGGCTTGGGCGCGGCGGCCCGGTTGGCCGTCTTTGCCGTGTTCGTTCGTGAGCTGGCCCGAACCCCCTGGCCCGGGCGCTTCGAGACCCTGACCTCGGGCATCCTGGCCGGCCTGGTCGTCTCCATCGTCTACGGTCTGGCTCTGCATTTCCGGGGCGACCACTATCTGCTTCATTACCGCTTCACCTCGGTCTTCGCCAATCCGGGCTGGTATGCCGAGTATCTGGCCGTGGCCGCGCCCTATGCCTTGATCGCCCTGGCCCGGCCCTCGAAAGCGGCCCGGTGTTTTGGCGCGGCCTGCCTGGCCCTTGTGGCCGGCTCTCTGGTCCTGACCCTGGCCCGGGCCGGCTGGATCGCCGGCGGCCTGACCTTCGCCGCCGCCGTGTGGCTCTATTTCCGGGGCGGGCCCATGCTGCGCCTGCGCCGTCCCTGGGGGCATCTGCCGGCCCTGGCCGTGTGCGGGGCGCTGGTGGTCGGCTTGTCCTTTTGGGCTTCGGGCAAGGAGCTGGCCGCCGTCAGCCGGCCGATAAACGCCCTGCTCAAGGAACGGGTGGGCAATTTTACGGACTCGCCCCGGCCGACGCTGTTCCGCTCGGGCCTGCTCATCGCCGCTGAAAGCCCGGTCTTTGGCCTGGGCTACGAGAGCTACGCCCGGCATTATCCGGTGCTCTTGGCCACGCCGGCCGCCTGGCTTGGCCGCTACGGCGACAAGAACGCCGAAGTCTTCGAGACCTCGCACAACATGTACATCCAGCTCGTCTCGGGCCTGGGGTTGGCCGGCCTGGCCCTGTGGCTGGTCCTGGCCGGCCGGGCCGGGTTCCTGCTGTGGCGAAGTGTGCGGGACACGGCCGCCAGCCTGGATCTGGCCTTGCTGCTGTCCCTGGCCGCCTTCCACGTCTATGCGTTTTTCCAGGAGATGTTCTACGTGCCGGCGGTGCTGTTCCTGCTGGCCCCGCCCCTGGCCCGGGCCATGGCCCTGGAGGGCCGGGCGCGTCCCGGCCGCCTGGCCCGGTTGGCCGGGGGGCTGGCCTGGGGTCTGGCTCTGGCCGGCCTTGTCGCCTATGCCGCCGATTTCGGGCTGTCCCGCACCCGGGAGCGTCTGTCCCTGGCCCAGTGGCGGGTCGGGGAGGTGGTCTACGAGGGGTTTTATCCGCCGGAAATGATGGACGGGCGGGAGATGCGCTGGAGCGCGGGCAACGCCGCCGTGCTGGTCGCGCCCGGGGAGGTGGAGCTGACGCTTTTTTCGCCCGTCGCCCAGGACGTGCTGCTGGTGTCCGACGCCGGCCCCCTGGACAAGCTGCGCCTGGGCGGCGAGCCGACGAGCCGGCGCTACCGGCTGCCCGACGCCGGCGACGGCCGGGCCAGGACAATCTTCATCATGCCCGAGACGGCGTTTGTGCCCATGGTCCAAAGCGGCGCGCCCGACCCCAGGCTTCTTGGCGTGGCGGCAGCGGTCCGGGCCGGACGGGAGGCGCGGGAAGAGGCCCAGGCCCCGGGCGGGGCCGACGGCCGGGAAGTCGGAAGGAGTGAGGAACCTTAGAAATTCTGGGCGTTTCGCTCGAAGACTCGCAGTTCCGTCACCACCAGCGCGCCGAACTGGCGCAGCCCTTGGTTTTCCTGATTTTCCACGAGCTCGGCCAACAGCTTGGTGTCCTGGGGCAGCGAGGCCAGCACCGAGGCGCGCATCTCGCGCAGCCGCTCGGCCACATAGACCGCGTCGCGCTTGGCCGTCATGTGCTCGGCCACGTCGGCCATGCGGGCCAGGCCGTTGGCCTTTTCAGCGTAGATGGCGCACATGGCGGTGAGATGCGACAGGATGTTCTTCTCGGCCGCGTTTTCGGTCTTGAAGTAGAGATCGGCGGCCTTGGACGCGTACTCGTTGAAATGTTCGGCCGTGGACCGGAAGTGTTTGGCGGCCCCCATGGCCTCGGCGGCGGTGGTCAGGGCCAAAAGCAGGCACAGGGCGCTTAAGGCGGCATGGCGTCGTTGCATGGCTTCTCCGTGAATGGCCGTCCGGCAAGACTTCTCCGGTCGGCAAGGGCCACATACCACTTTTTCCCGGGCCGTCAACGTGGCGGCCGGGGCCCCTTGCCGGTCGGCCCGGGATGCTTATTTTCAGGAGGAAGGCCGCTACGACGCCACGGCTTCGGGCGGCTGGACGTATCCCTCCTTACCGTCGTGTTGTTGTTCCGCACCGTCAGGGGCCGCTTCGGCGGCCCCGCTTCTTGCCGCGCTCCCCCGACGACGGACGTTGACTTTTTGCACCGGTCTTGTAGGAATTGCAGACCCAACCTCAAGCGGCTTTCATGCCTGCGGACGACTCATGAAAAAGGCTGACGTCTTTCGTGTCTTTCCCCGTACCCTGGCTATCCTGGCCGGTTCCATGCTGTTTTTGGCCGCGCTGGCCGCGCCATGCCAAGCCGGCATGGTGACCCTGGTTTTCGACGACGGGCTTTCCAGCGTCTACCAGTACGCCTACCCGGTGTTGGCCCAGTACGGGCTGGTGGCCACCACCGCCATCATCGCCGAACGGGTGGACTCCGGCGATCCCGACTTCATGGACGAAACCCAGATCAAAGAGCTGGAAAAAAACGGCTGGGAGATCGCTTCCCACAGTCTCACCCACAAACGGCCTATCGACATTCCCAAGTTCATCACCGAGGAAAAGTGCTTGATGCTCAAGCCCGTGGCCGGCCACCGGCCGCTTTTCGAGGCCAAGTACAAGTACGAAGAACTCTCGGGCCTCATGGAAAACGGCAAGATCCTGCGCGAACGGGCCAGCGGCAAGATGGTCAAAAACGAGCCCGGCAGCTACTACTTCGATGAACTGATCGGCGAGATCCTGGTGCATCCCTTCGAGGCGTCCAGCGCCGAGAAGCAGCAGATCGTGGCCATCTCCTACGAGCGCGAGATGCAGGCCTCCAAGGAATTTCTCACCGAGAAAGGCTTTAAGATCTCCACCTACGTCACGCCCCACAACTACTGGACGCCGGAGATGAGCGAGCTGTCCAAGCGGTTCTACGCCCAAGTGGCCGACGGAGGCGACTCGTTCAATCGCAAGGGGGCCACCGACCGCTACTGGCTCAAGCGCTTCGTGGTGCACACCAACGATCCGGCCGAGGCCATCATCGGGCTCGTCAAGGAACACGCCATGCGTGAGGACGGCTGGGTGATTTTTTGCCTGCACGGCGTCGGTTCCGACCTGGGCTGGGAGCCCTGGGACGCCGCCAAACTCGGCCAACTCTGCGATTTCCTCAAGAAAAAGGCCATTCCCGTGGTCACCATCGACAAGGGCGTCAAGCTGTGGGTCGACGGCAAGGGCAAGCCCGGCGTCTAGCGCCGCCCGCCGCCGCCTCACGCTCGGCTGGCGCCTCGCCAAGTCGAGGGCAAGCCCGGCGTCTCGCGTCGCGTCCTCGAAATGAGCCTATGGCGTGTTGCTGGCAACATACTCAAAAGCAAATGTTTTTGAGCATGCTCGCCGACGGGTTTCCCCTGAGGCGAGACGGGGTCCGGTCCCCGGGAAGGGCATGAGATTTTTTCGGAAAAAAACTCATTTTGCATTCCTATACTCTTACGATACCTGTCCTGCCTTCGCGGGCGCGGCCCACGGGACATCTTGGCGGTCCCCAATTTTCGGTTGACGGCGCCCCGTTTACGAGGAGTGCATGAAATCTTCGCTTCGCATTGTTGTCGCCGGCTTTGCCGTGGGCTTTCCTTTGGGGGGCCAGCTGTGGATGATGCTCCATTTCGCCCAAGGCCTTGCCCGCCTGGGACATGAAGTGGTCTTTTTGGAAGACACCTCCAATTGGGCCTATCCCTTCGATCCGGTGCTCGGCCATCCCGTGGACAATTCCGTGCGGGGGCGGGCCATGGTGGATCGGCTGTTCCGCCAGGCCGGCCTGGACGGACGCTGGGCCTACGTCAGCGAGATCGAGGGCAAGCTCTACGGCATGGACCGGGCCACCCTCGACCGCCATCTGGCCGAGGCTGATTTCTTCTTGAACATCTCCGGCGTGCTGCCGCCCAAGGACGAGTACTTCCAAGCCCCGGTCAAGGCCGTCATCGACACCGACCCCGTCTTTACCCAGGTCAAGGTCGCCTCCGACCCCTGGACCCGAGACTATTACCAGCGCCACGACGTCTGCTTCACCTACGGCTGCAATCTGCCCGGCGGGGCCACCGACGTGCCCCTGGGCGGCGTCGACTGGAAGCCGCTTTTGCCGCCGGTCATCCTCGACAAATGGCCCGTGGGCCAGGGGCCGGGCGACCGCTGGACCACCATCGGCACCTGGGAGGCCAAAGACCGCGACGTGGAAGTGGCCGGACGCCATCTGTCCTGGCGCAAGAACGTCAAGTACGAGGCCATCCTTGATCTGCCCGAGACCCTGCGCGACGTGCCCCTTGGCATGGCCATGAGCGGCATGTGCGACGACGCCTGGCGCTACGCCGCCGCCGGCTGGGAAGTGCGCGACGCCCTGGAGGTCTCGCGCGACCCCGACGCCTACCGCGACTACATCCGGGGCAGCCGGGGCGAATTCACCATCGCCAAGGACCAGAACGTGGTGCTCAAAAGCGGCTGGTTCTCCGACCGCACGGCCACCTATCTGGCCGCCGGCCGGCCGGCCGTGGTCGAGGACACCGGTTTTGGCCAATACCTGCCCACGGGCCAGGGCCTTTTCCCCTTCGAGGGCCACGACGGGGCCATGGAAGCCCTGCGCCGGGCCGAGGCCGATCCCGTCCGGGCCGGTCGGGCCGCCCGGGCCATCGCCGAGGAGTTTTTCGACAGCGACAAGGTGCTCACCGGGCTCTTGCGGCAGTGCGGCCTAGTCTGATCGTGCGCCTGCGGGCAAGGAATTTGCAAACAACCGCCGGATTGTGCCGCCAACCGGTTGAAACCCGCTGGGCTTCGGGCTAGAACTGCGCCGATGGCGGAAAAGACAATACTTTTTGTCGCCCCGGCGCAGGCGGTGACCCAATTTTTCCCGGACTTCAAAGAAGCCGGGATCGCCGCCGGCATCGCCGACTCCCTGGCCTCGGCTCTGGCCGCCATCCGCAAAGCGCCGCCGTGCCTCATTTTCTCCCAGGCCAAGATGGGCGTCTACACCGCCGAAAGCTTGCTGGCCGAAGGCAAGAACCACGAACCGTTTCCGCCGGTCGTCGTTTTCACCGACCGGGGCACGGCCACCGAGGCCGCTCGCTGCCTGGAGCTGGGGGCCAAGGACTATTGGCTCGAACCGCTCTCCTGGGAAAAGATCCAGGCCATGCTGCCGGGCGAGTCCCCGGCCCGGCCCGTCGCCGCTCCCCTAGTCGTCAGCCCGGCTTCTCCCGGCGCGCCCCGACCGGCCGCCCAGCCTGAAACCTCGGGCAAAGGGTTCGCCGTGGTCGGCCAGCATCCCGCTATCCGCCGCGTCCTGGCCCTGGCCCGGCAGGTGGCCCGCTCCAAGGCCACAGTGCTCATCTCCGGCGAATCCGGCACCGGCAAGGAGATGTTCGCCCGCTACCTTCACGCCTCCTCGGACCGGGCCGAAGGCCCCTTTGTCGCCATCAACTGCGCCGCCTTGCCCGAGCATCTGCTGGAATCCGAACTGTTTGGCCACGAAAAAGGCTCCTTTACCGGAGCCATCGCCCGCAAGCTCGGCAAATTCGAGATGGCGCACGGCGGCACCATTCTCCTCGACGAAATTTCCGAGATGGACATTGGGCTTCAGGCCAAGCTCCTGCGCGTGCTCCAGGAAAGCGAATTCGACCGGGTGGGCGGCTCCGAGACCGTCCATGTCGACGTGCGCGTGCTGGCCACCACCAACCGGCGCATGGAAGAGGCCGTAGCCGAGGGCAAGTTCCGCCAGGATCTGTATTACCGCTTAAACGTCATACCGCTCAAACTCCCGCCGCTGCGCGAGCGCGGCGACGACATTCCGCGTCTGGCCCAGTTTTTCGTGGAGAAGTTCCGCAAGGCCTACGGCCTGCCGCCCCTGGCCTTTTCCGCCGACGCCAAGGAGTGGCTTGTTGCCTACGACTGGCCCGGCAACGTGCGCGAGCTGCAAAATCTTATGGAGCGTGCCGTGCTCCTGTCCGGCGACGGCCCCATCCGCAAGTCGCATTTTCTGCTCGATCCCGATGTCTGGCCCGGCGAAACCGAGGAGGGCGCGGATGACGATCTGGCCCTGGCCGAGGACGCCGAGGGCCTGGGCGACGACGCCCCGGCCGATCCCTTCGAAGCCGGCGCGGCCGTCGCCAACCTCGGCGAGGCGGCCGGCGGCGCGCCCGGCGAGGTGATGCCGCTGGACATCATGGAACGCCACATGATCATCAAAAGCCTGGACCGCACCGAGGGCAACCGCACCCAGGCCGCCCAACTGCTGGGCATCTCCGTGCGCACGCTTCGCAACAAATTAAACGAATACCGCAAGCTCGGCATCGACGTCCCCTGATCCATGGCAGCGCCCAGCACTTTCAACATTCTGATGTATTCCCACGACACCTACGGTCTGGGACATTTGCGGCGTACCATGGCCATTGCCGAGCATCTGCGGCATCGGGGCGTGAATATCCTCATTCTTACCGGCTCGCCTCTGGCCGGGCGCTACGAGACCCCCGAAGGCGTGGATTTCGTGCGCATCCCCGGCATGATCAAGAAGACCAACGAAGAATACCTGCCCCTTTCCATCAAGATCAACGCCCGCCACGCCTTAAACATCCGCCGCAACATCATCGTGGCCACGGCCAAGGCCTTCCAGCCCCACGTGTTCATTGTGGACAAGGCCCCCATGGGGCTTCGCCGCGAAGTCATTCCCACGCTCAAATGGTTGAAACGCCGGATGCCGCGCACCCGCACCATCCTCGGGCTTCGCGACATCATGGACGACGCCGCCTCCACCAGCCGCGAATGGCGCGAAAAAGGCGTCTACGAAGTTCTCGACCAGTACTATTCCGAAATCTGGGTCTACGGAAACCAGGAATTTTACGATCCCATCGCCGAATACGCCATCCCCGAACACATCAGCCGCAAGATGGTGTTCACCGGCTACATCCCGCGCCGGGTGCCGCTGCCCAACGCCATGAACCCCATCCGCCGCGAGGAAAAGATCGCCCCCGAAGACAAGCTCGTGGTGGTGACCACCGGCGGCGGCGGCGACGGCTATCCGCTCATGGACGCCTACCTGCGCATGTTGGAGCAGGGCGGAGGCCCCCGCCACCGCGTCATCTTCGTCTCCGGCCCGTTCATGCCCCGGCCCGAACGCGAGGCCGTGGCCCGGCGCGCCGCCGCCGTCAAAGCGCGGTTCTACCATTTCTACCGTCGCATGGAGACGCTCATGGGACTGGCCGACGCCATCGTCACCATGGGCGGCTACAACACCACCTGCGAAATCCTGTCCCAGGCCAAGCCGTCCCTGGTCGTGCCCCGCGAAGTGCCGCGCCTGGAACAACGCATCCGGGCCGAGGTCTTAAGCCGCCAGGGGCTGATCGAATTTTTGCCCTGGGACGAGCTGTCCCCGGACACCATCCGGGCCAAGCTCAATCATCTCCTGGCCGATCCCGCCCCCTACAAGGCGGCCATGGCCCGCTTCCCCTTCACCGGCCTGTCCGTTATCTCCAATCGCATCAACGCCTTCCGCCAAGAAGCCTGCCGCGCCGAAGCCGACATCGTCTGCCCGAATGGGAAGTAATGCCTCCGGCGGCTGGGGGCCTGAGGCCCCCAGCCCCCCCCACCTGGAGAAAGGTTTAGAGGGGGTTCGGCGAGGGTTGGCGCTTTGTCGGCCGGAAAGCCGAAAGATCGGTGATGGCGCTTGAGGGGAAACACCGTTGCTCCGGCGGCCAGGTGAGGCGTTGCCTCTGCCTTGTCTTCACCGCCGGGGGATCATCCCACAGCCCTCTGCATGGGGAAAAGTTGAACTGGGCGCGTCGTTGAAAAATCGCCTGCGCAAAAGACGAACGAAAGCGTCGCCGTTTCCGGCGTTCGCCAGAGCACCAAGCCGTGCCGCTTC